>CAYSDT010000114.1:0-8352 GCA_964429835.1 uncultured Ardenticatenaceae bacterium
TAAGGCGGATTACCAATGACAGCATCAAAACCAGCCGCTTCTTTTAGCGGCTTGCCGTGCTTGTCAAAAAAGACCTCTGGGAACATGAATTGCCAATGGAAATAATCATTATCCATCACCGCCGGGTGGTTTAGCAACCGTTCCGCTTGCGCGTCGCTCATCAAACTGTCGCGCCCTTGCAGCCGGTCAGCTAAAGCGCGGTACTCCTCGCGGCTCATATCGTTGCCAAAGAAGGTGCTGACCCATACATCGGCCAACCGTCGCCAATCGCCGATATGTGTCTTTTGCAAGCCCGCCCATATTTCCTCTTTAGCGTAAACGTCGTCAATCGTCTCCGTCAACATCTCCTCAATCGCCATCACGCCGCCAACCGCCAGCCCCACGTCACGGGTAAATGCCCCTTCATCAAAAAGCGGCCTCTGCCCCTCATCCCCCCCGCTTCCCTGCGCGCTCCCCTGCCCCCCTGCTCCCACTAAATCATCCAACGTCGCCCCAATCAAGCTGTCCCCGTGTTGCAGATGATGGTCAAGGAAGCTGAGCGGTTTGTCGGCAGCGGCAGTCTTTAGCCACAAGGATAGCTTGGCAAGCTCAACCGCCATCGGGTTTTTGTCCACGCCATAGATGCACGCTTCCACGACGCGCCGTTTCCAGTAGAGCAGGCCCCCTGTAGGGGCGGTTCGCGAACCGCCCCTACCCGCACCCACCACCAGCACCCGCGCCAAATAGTTCGTCGCTTCCACAAGGAAATGCCCCGATCCCATCGCGGGATCAAGCACATTCAGGCGCAAAATCTCGGCGATAAATTGGTCGCCATCACCCATCGCCCGTGCTTCTGCCCCCGCCACCAGCGGCGACAGCGTGTTTTCCACAATATATTCAACGATGTAGTCGGGGGTGTAATACGAACCAGTCGCTTTGCGCTCCCCTTTGTCGGTGGTCAGGTACAACTCCCCAATCTGCCGCCGATTGCCAAAGGTTTTGGCCTTCCCCTTTTGCGCCAACGGCACCCACGTTTCCACCCCTTTTTTGCTCACCGTCACCATTTCCTCACGGGCGATGGCAACTTTGTACTCCAATAATCCTTCGTAGATGGAGCCGAGTTGACGCACATCCAACGTGCGATAATCGACAGCGTGGTAGGCTGGTTTGCCGCCGCTATCCATCACCCGCCGTGTGGCAAGGTAATCTATCGCTTGCGTCAAATATCGATCCCCGATGGCGTGTTCTTCTAAAAAGGGATGCTGTTGCGGGTCAAAAAGGCCGCCGTTGTAGCGCGGCACGCCTAAATCGGCGTTCAACTGCACGTCTTCACCGCTGATTATGCGGAATAGTTCGCTTAGTTCGCACCAGTAAACGCGACCAGTGGCGGGCAGATTGTACATTTCATTTCGCCAGCGATAAATCTTTTTCGACAACCGCTGTAAGCTGTATTCATCTCTGTACGTTGCATTATCCATCGGCAGCAGGGCGCGGCTTTCGCCATAAAACAAAAATAGCAACCGATAAAGCAGGTAGAGGCTGTTGCGGTACACGTCGGCAAGGTGGTCTGGCTCGTCGGCGTTCAGATTAGGGTTGGCGGCAAAGAAGCCGAGTATGAGCTGCTCAAGGGCGCGGTAGGCGTTGTCGCGTAAGTCGTCTTCCAACTCACGGGCGTACTGTCGGCTTTGGTCGAGGGCGTGGTTGAGGAATAAACGGCCGTGTGCATCTGGTTTGTAGGACGCTTGGTTGAAAAACAACCAAAAGTAGATGGCGGTGGCGGTCGCCTTTTTCTCGTCGGCCGTTTCTAACATCGCCAACAGGTCGATCTCAAAGTACGTTTCCAATGTACGCGAACTGGATTTATGGAGCAGCCGCCAATAACGGCCGTTACTCAGCACACCCCACTCGACCCCCGTCAAGCTCAGATAGCTGTCTATCTGGTACATCGGGTTTTTGTTGTCGAAGATGGCCGCACCGCGCTGGTTTCTGTCCAGCGAAATGCCCCATTGCTTGACTTCGCCAATGGCAAGGGCGGCGTTGGCGTACTCGGTGGAGTTTTGGAGGGAAACGGCCGTTTTGCGGGCATCTTCATCGGGGAAAAAGACATAATCGGGCTTCTTAATCCCCCCTTTGAATGCGGGAATGATGGCTTGCTCCTGCCACACCTGCCCCAGCCGCTCAAAAATCGGCTCAAACCATTTGCCTTCCAATTGGGCTTCGTTATAACCCGCCAACTGATCCTTTTCCTGCGTGTACAGGTCGCGCAGCCATGCCAGAAATTCCTGCGCTTGCGGGATGGCTGTCTCCCACGCCTTGTCCGCTCGTAAAATATCATCAAGATAATGGTCGGAAAAGAGGGAGTGGTTATTGTAGCTGCTGTGGGTCAAGGGGTGTTGGGTTGCGATGGTCATTGGGTGTCTCCGTATACTTTATAGAAGTGCGACGCACCTCGCAGGTGCGTCGCACTTAAAGTATAACGGAAGGCGGGGGATGGGGAAAACGGCCGTTTTTTGGATACAATTTTAGTTTTGTTATACTTTCTTTGAGGCATATTGGTTGGTCATCGTTTCGGCCATCCCTGTTTATTTCAATAGCAAGGAGCATATCTTCTCAATATTTCGGGGAGACCTGACAGGTTTTCTGATGTTACTCGTGTAAAACGAGAGGTGTTACTGAAACCTGTCAGGTCTTTACCCCAAGTTATTGAGATGTTACGAAGGAGCGACATATGAGTGACACAATTCGCATTGGATTATTTGGCGTGGGCGTTGTCGGGCGCGGCGTGATTGAGCAGTTGCGCGAAAACGCAGATAGTATCAGCCGACGGGTAGGCAAGAAGGTGGAAGTAGTAACGGCCGTTGTTGCCAATCCCCAAAAAGATCGCGGCATCGATCTCAGCGGCATCACCATCAGCGACGATCCCGACAGCATCCTGAAAGATGACAGCATCGACATCGTTGTCGAACTGATCGGCGGACTGGATGAGGCTGAATCCATCATTTTGACCGCGCTTAAAGCGGGTAAACCCGTCGTCACCGCCAATAAAGCGTTGCTCGCCGTTCGTGCTGAAAGCATCTTCAACACCGCGTACACCGAAAACGTCCCGATTGGATTTGAGTGCAGCGTCGGCGGCGGCATTCCCATCATCCGCACATTACGCGAAGGGTTCGCGGGCGACGATGTGCAGACGATTGCCGGCATTATGAACGGAACCGCCAACTACATTCTCAGTCGCATGAGTAACGAAGGCAGCGACTTTGACACCGCCCTTAAAGCCGCACAGGAGATGGGATACGCCGAAGCCGACCCGACCTTCGACATCGAAGGCATCGACACCGCGCACAAGCTCACGTTGCTGATGAACATCGCCTTCAACGGCATTTTCGACTTTGACGAGATGTATGTGGAAGGCATCACATCCATCACCGCCGCTGACGTGGAGTACGCCCGTAATTTGGGCTACACGATCAAGTTGTTAGGCATCGCCAACATTGCCAACGCGGGGGCGACGGGTACGGAAGGGCATGTGTACCCTGCGTTCGTGCCAAATAGCTCAATGCTGGCGGCGGTTGGCGGGGCGTACAATGCCATCGCCCTTGAGGGTAATTATGCGGGGCCGTCCTTGTCGTATGGATTGGGGGCGGGGTCGCATCCATCTGCGTCGGCGGTCGTGGCTGATATTATTGAAGCGTGTCGGTATCAGACGAGCGGGCAACAAGCGATTATTCCACCACTTTCGGCGGTAAACGGCCGTTTGCAACCCGCAACAATCGCCCCAATGAACGATTCCATCGCCCCCTATTATTTGCGCCTTAGCGCATCAACACAGGCGAACGCACTAACGACAATTGTCGATATGTTGACAGCGCATGAGATCGACATTCACTCCATTCAAACAATGCGTTCAAAAGAGGCGCACGGTACAATCATCATTCTTACTGACAAAGCGCGTGAAGCAAATATACAAAGCGCATTGGCATTGATTGATGGTTTTGATTTTATTATAGAAAAGACGCAGTTGATTCGTATTTATGCGGCGTAGGTCAAGTTTGCAAACTTGACCTACACGCGCACAGGGAGAAAATTATGGGTGCTAAAAAAACCGCACGCGCCATTTGGAAAGGGGAAGATTTAGAATTTCATGGCGTGGTAGGCTCTGGGTATGAGTTTGAAATGAGCAGCGATGCTGGCGTACATGGCGGCAGTCCGATGGAGATATTCTTAGCGGGTGTTGCTGGTTGCACGGCCGTTGATGTCGTTCTCATCCTTAAAAAGATGCGAAAAGAGATTACGGGCGTTGAAGTTGAAATCATCGGTACACGCGCTGATGAGATTCCACAAGTGTACACCGACGCTGAACTGCATTACACCATCACTGGTGATGTGGATGCAAAATCAGTCGAGGATGCAATTAAGCTCACCAAAGAGAAGTATTGCTCGGCCAGTATCATGTTTGCCGCCGCAGGCGTGGAATTCAAGACCAGTTATGAGATAATTCGGAGATGAGGAGATGAGGAGATGAGGAGATGAGGAGCAGGGGAGATAAGGAGAGTCCTGCTCCCCTGCTCCCCCGCTCCCCAGCTCCCCTGCTCCCGCCCTGTACTCTAGCTCTATCGTCGTGTACAATGTAAATAAGGAGAAGTAACCCATGAATCACAGACACCCCCTTTTTTGTATTGTTCCCAGCTATATGCTGGAAAGTATCGCCGAAAATGGCACGCCTGCTCAACAGGCGTATGCCATGCACAATTTGGCGTACTCTGTTGCCGTGCGTGAACAGCGGGCGACGGTATCAGAAATAACGGAAATGGAAACGGAAACGGCCGTTTCTGCCGTTTCTGCCATTCCTCCCACAAAACAACGCACTGTCTACACCGCCAACGAACAATCAACCCTGCCCGGCCAACGCTTACGCGGCGAAGGGGACGCGCCCACAGGGGATGCGGCCATCGACGAAGCATATGATGGCGCGGGGGCGACTTACGATCTGTTTCAGGAAATATACGGCCGTTCGTCCGTAGACGGGCAAGGGATGGCTCTTAATTCCACCGTGCATTACCGCGAGGGATATGACAACGCATTTTGGAACGGCCGTCAGATGGTGTATGGCGATGGGGATGAGGATTTGCCCGAAGAGCAACGGCTGTTCAGCCGCTTCACCATCGCCATCGACATTATTGGGCATGAATTAACGCATGGGGTGACGCAATTTTCGGCAGGATTGCTTTACAAAGATCAGGCTGGGGCGTTGAACGAGGCGATTTCCGACGTGTTTGGTTCGTTGGTTAAGCAGCGTGTTTTGGGGGAAACGGCCGTTGATGCCGATTGGCTCATTGGCGCGGGGATATTCACCGCGAATGTCAACGCCATCGCCCTGCGCTCGCTCAAAGCACCCGGAACCGCCTACGATGATCCTGTGGTGGGCAAAGACCGACAGCCCGCCCACATGGATCAATATGTGCATACCGACAGTGACAACGGCGGTGTACACATCAATTCTGGCATTCCCAATCACGCTTTTTACCTGATGGCTGTCGAAATGGGCGGCTTTGCGTGGGAAAAAGCGGGACGTATTTGGTACACGGCTCTAAAGAGCAAACTGCGAGCAACATCTGTCTTTCAGGATGCGGCCGATGCGACGCATCAAGTCGCGGCTGATTTATATGGGGTTGACAGCCCCGAACAACAAGCGGTTCACAATGGCTGGACGGCCGTTGGCATCACCCCCGCACCCATCACCCCCCCGCCACCGCCAGCACCACCCGCACCACCAACACCACCGCCCAACACGGCGACGGGTTGCCGCCCCAGCTTGAAATCATTGTTGTTCTTTATGTAGTTTCACTTCAAGGTGACAGGCACTTGCCAAGTGCCTGTCACCTGAAACAAGAGGTATGTAATGCAAATTTATTTTCAACGTACAGGTGGATTTATGGGTCAATCTATTACACGATTGGTAGACACGGCCGTTTTGCCCGATGAAAAAGCGGAGAATTTACAAACCCTCGTCCAGCAAGCCGATTTTTTCGGTTTGCCGACAGACAAGACATTGCCCCAGCCTGCTTTTCAAAATGGCGATCAATTTGAATACACACTATTGATAGATGATGATCACATCCATCGCCGCCACACCGTTAAACGATGTGATGACACCGTGTCGGATGAATTATGGCCGCTATTGCGCGAATTAACGACGCTGGCACGCTCCAAAGACAGTCAATCCATCGACCATCTGCCCAATTAAACAGGAGAAGTAAATAATGAGTAACCTGATTTTAGTTGTAGACGACGATCCGTTGGCACGGACAATGTTAAAAATAACCCTGCGCGATCCATCTTTTGAGATTATTGAAGCAGGCAGCGGTCAAGAAGCGTTGGATATTGTGGAAAGCAAAAACCCCGCGCTCCTCGTGTTGGATGTGATGATGCCGGGCATGAGTGGATTTGATGTGTGTCGTGTCTTGCGAGAGAATGTAGAAACGGCCGTTTTACCCATCATCCTCTACAGTGCCAAAACACATCCGCGTGATGTAAAAAATGGGATGGAAGCGGGAGCGACGATGTATATGTTTAAGCCCACGCCGCGCAAAGAGATGATCGAAACGATTCAGAAGCTGATTGCCGAGCGGCCGTCTACTCTTTAAGTAAAAATTCCATCGACGAACTATCACGCGAACCGCGACTGGTGTGATAAAGAAATGCGCCCACCAAAATGGTGATGCCGCCGAGCGCAAAGCCAGCAAGTTGTAATGGACCGAGAAACGGCCGTATAAATTCTGGCCCCACATGCGTTCCAATGCCGATTAAATCCGCCAACCCTGTTACATAAACGAATAACAGCCCTGTCGCCGCCAACCGCCAGCCAATATCAGCCTGCAATGATTTTGTTGCATCGGCTGGGCGACGGGCTTTGAGCGAGATAAACAGTGCCATTGTCAAACTGGTGATACCCAGCAACAACGAAACCGTCTGCACCACCCCAAAGCCGGGCGTAACATCGAATCCAAACCAATCGGCCGACAGCGCAAACGCCACCAGCAAAACGCCAAGCACCCAAAACAGGATGCGAATTGTCTGTTGTACGGCTTTCAGTGTGAGTTGTGAATCGCTCATGAGTTGTCGTTCCCTGCCCTATAAAACAAAAACGCCGCGTCGTTAAACGCGGCGTTTTTTCCGTCAGTCGGGGCAGCGGGATTTGAACCCACGGCCTCTTCGCCCCCAGCGAAGCGCGCTGCCAAACTGCGCCATGCCCCGAATGAGCGATATTATAGCAGGGGATGGATAATTTACAACAAAAAGAAACAATCAACAATCAACAGGGAACAGCCAACTGAAAACGCTCTATCAACGGATCATTTTTAGTTTTTAGTTAATTGTTTTCAGTTGATTGTCTCTTTTCCTGAAGTTCATCCAGCACTATTTCTGCAAAAATTTGCATCCCGTTGGGGGTTAGATGGACGGCCGTATCTCCAAATAACTCCCCGTCCACAGCGTCCCATGCGTCGAGGTAGTGCCAATCGTGAGAAACGGCCGTTTCTCCCAACAACTCCCGATACTGATCATACGCCCAACGGGGGTAAAAAGCGTTATACCGCAAATCACTATTTTCACCTTCGCTGATGAAAATTGGCTCGTTGATCAGCAAAATCGGCACATCGCCAGCGATGGCAAAGCCCGCTTCCAGTGCGTCAAAGGCAAGATCGTCACGAGTAAGGGTGACAGGTTCATCGAAAGTTTGCCAGCTCACATCTTCATTAAAATCAGATTTTCGTAACGGGGGGGCGATGGGGATTGTTTGGTCGATGCCTGTGGCTGCCCACGAGAAACCATACTGTTGCAAGCGCATCAAATCGGCCAAATCACGCCGCTGCCCGATGATGGTTTGGTCGAAAAAGGAGGGGCTGGTGAAACTGTTTTCGCCTTCTACGTTCAGATTGTATTTATTGATTAACGGCCGTATTCTTCCCTCATTTTCCTGCACAATCGGCGGAAACAACTGCTTTTCACGCGGAAAAGATTCCAATGTGACAGGCCAAATGATGAGGTCAGGCTCGTGCGCCATCGCGGTATCCAAAATCATCAAATCTTTGGCCAGTGACATGACGGGGTAGCCGAGATTGTAAAAATGGGGGGTGATACTAAGTGTGCTGTCGGCGTTGATGGCGTTCAACTGCCCCGCCAGCGTGTCTTCATTTTCCAGAAACCATCCCCACGTCCCCGAATCACCAATGACGACGACACGGAATTCGTCAGCCGCTTTTGGCTGGCTGATGGCGTGGCTGGCAAACATGGCGGGGACATTGTACAGGCTGAGATTGTAACTGTCGGCGGGAACTTCGCCGTAGGGCAACCGTTCGCGCCCCGTCAGAATCA
>CAYSDT010000115.1:0-8320 GCA_964429835.1 uncultured Ardenticatenaceae bacterium
ACGCAGGATTATTTCCGCAAGACGATTGTGCAATTTTTTATTGACGAACATGAAAACGGCCGTACACCCAATCCGTGTATCGAATGTAATCGTAAAATACGCTTTGAATATCTGCTGAATCAAGCATTGGCGTTGGATGCTGATTATTTAGCGACGGGGCATTACGCCCGCCTGCGCCACACGGCCGATGGGTATCATTTATTGGAAGGTGTGGACGCAAACAAAGACCAATCGTATGTGCTGCATGTGCTGGGTCAGCAACAGATGGCACATTTGCTTTTCCCCATCGGTGAATATAGTAAACCGCAAGTGCGTGAATTGGCGCGAAAATTCAACTTACCAGTCGCGTCCAAAAGCGACAGCCAAGATTTATGCTTCGTGGGCGATGGCGATTACCATCGCTTTTTACGGGAATACAGCAAAAAGCAGTTTTTGCCTGGCCCCATTCTCGACAGCGATGGTAACAAGTTAGGCGAACACAAAGGGTTGCCTTTTTACACCATCGGGCAGCGTAAAGGGTTGTATATTTCTGCGCCAGAACCGCTTTATGTGTTGCGTAAGGAACTGTCCGCAAATGCGCTCGTCGTTGGCAAGCGGGCGGAGCTAGGGCGATGGGAGTTGACGGCCGAAAATGTGAACTGGATGGATGGAACTCCCCCATCAGAACCAATCCCTGTGCAAATTAAAATTCGGTACAAGGCGAAGGCGGTGGACGGGGTGGTGACTGCTTTGGAAAACGGCCGTTGTCATGTACACTTCGATCAACCCGTCATCGGCGTTACCGCTGGGCAGGGGGCTGTTTTTTATAATGGTGAACGCTGTCTTGGCGGCGGCACAATTATATAGAAGAGATTGGGAGATTAGAGATTATCCATGTGTGCGACAGACTATGTTGAAATTGTCCAAATTGAAATTCCGTTTCCCACCAATACTGGGAATCCATGGATTGATAGTTTCGGGATGTTCAAAGATGACCCTACTTTTGATGACTTGCTAGAAGAAATAGCCGCTTATCGTAAAGAACTCGATCAAGAACAGTTCGCAATGGAAAATCAATCCCCATCCCCCGATCCCCGATCCCCACAAAATGATTAGCCAAACCGCATCCGCACTTATTTTAGGATTTTTTATTGCTACCGCTTACGGAGCAGGTTTTCACCTGCTGATGGGCGGCGGCGCACGCCGATTATTGCTTTATGTCGGCGCGTCGTGGCTTGGCTTCGCATTAGGCCATCTGGTGGGCGATGTGCTTAACATCAACTTGCTAAAACTGGGCGCATTGCACCTGTTTAGTGCCAGTTTAGGCGCGTGGATTGCACTTATCGTTAGCTGGTGGTTTGTCGCCAATGAAAAAAAATAGTGCTATACTCGCCCGCGTAGACGAGGAAAACCATGAAAGATCAAGACAATTTAATTATCTACTTTATTCTTATATTCATCGGCACACTCACCCTGTTGTTAAACGAATTTGTGTTTGATTTGGGCAGAGGGGCAGTTCTCATTTTTGGTGCCGCGAATGTGATCGGATTGATTGGATTGGGTATTGCCCTTTTTAAGAACGACGATACCGCTCTTGACGAGTGAACACAGTAACATCTCAGTAACTTGGGGTAAAGAGCTGACAGGTTTCATCAAGACATCTTGTTTTACACGGGTATCTTTGGAAAACCTGTCAAGTCTCTCCGAAATATCGAGAAAATACTGAACACAGGCAAAAAACAGATGAGTTTAGAAGCACCACAACCTTCCATACAACCCCCGCAACTGGAACAAGAAAAGCTGGTTCCCACAAAATATGTGGTGGGCGGCGTTATCATTGTCTCCGTTTTAGCGATTTTATTCATTGCGGCTATTGTCTTTTTAGCAAATAGCTATCCCGAACCAATTGAAGCGATTCGTGATATTTTTGTCATCATGCTATCGCTGGTTTCTTGCCTGTTCGGTATTGTCATTGTCATTTTGACGGTGATGGTTGTCCGCTTAGTGAACATGATTGAATTTGAAATTAAGCCAGTGCTGGAACGGACAAATGAGACGATGATGATGGTGCGTGGCACAACAACATTTATGAGCGAAAATATCGTTAAGCCAGCGACAACGGCAAGCGGCTATGCAGCTGCAATCCGTCAGGGATGGAAGGCGATGTTTGGTAATGCAGATGAGCAATTGAAGTAGGTCAAGTTTGCAAACTTGACCTACAGTTACAGAGGAGCAATAAAATGAACGAGCAAAATAATGATTTTGGTGCCTTTTTGGCAGGTTTTGTAATTGGTGGTCTTGTTGGCGCAGCAACGGCGTTAATTTTAGCTCCACAATCTGGTGATGAGATGCGGGCGCAATTGGCGCAAAAGAGCGTTGATTTGCGTGATATGGGTACAGAACGCGCCCATCAATATCAGGAACGGGCAACTACGGCCGTTTCTGGTGCGCGTAGTCGTGTAGGCGATGCTGGTACACAAGCGCAAGATCAAGCACGATTAGTTCTTGATAAAGGCAAGGCGCGATTACACCGCAATGGTGATGAAATTGCCGAAGAGACATCTGAAGTTGCCGAAGAGATTGTTGACGAGATTATCGCTGACGCAGATGCCATTGTGGATGATGTCCAAGAGGATGTTGATACTGTTTAATTATCAGCAATCGTAAGCATGAATTCTTGACAGGCATATCCATCACGGGTATGCCTGTTTTGTTATACCCATCATGTCAGACCTGACAGGTTTCATCAATGCCTCTCGTCTTACACAAGTATCATAAGAAAACCTGTCAGGTTTCCCCTAAAATTTTGGAAAATACCCCACCATGACTGAATACAAACACCCCACCCAAGCAGAGTTAATAGATGCGCTGCCAGACAGCTTTGACGCGGATGCCATCGCCCTTGTGCGGGCGGCGCACGCTTTTGCTGAAACCGCACATAAGGGACAAAAACGGCCGTCTGGTGAACTGTACATTGAGCATAATCGCAGCGTGGCTAAAATCATGTGCCAATTGGACATTGAAGCCAACAGCATCGCTGCTGCACTGCTTTATGATGTTGGTTACGCCCACACCAATAAAAGCATCAAAGATTTGGCTGAACATTTCCCCGATTCCATCGTTGCCCTTGTGGTTGGCATTCAAAATCTGTACGATTTTGCCGCCGAAGACAGTTACCAGAAACACCGCGAAGGGCGGGCATTAGAAAATATCCGTCGTGCGATTTTGTCCATCATTGAGGGCGACATTCACATTATTTTGGTGCGAATGGCGATCTGTTTGCAGGAGTTACGGCAGGCGAAAGAGATTGACGATGACCATCGCATTGAAATTGCGACGGAAGCGCAAAACATTTACGCACCGTTGGCAAATCGGTTGGGGGTGTGGCAGTTAAAATGGGAGATGGAGGATTTGGCGTTCCGCTATTTACAACGGGAGTTATACGATGACATTGCCACTGCGCTTAAAGTGCAGCGTGAAGAGCGCACAAAAAAAATTGAACAAGCGATCAGTCGCTTGGAAGAGGCGTTAAAGGCGATTGATGTGGAGGCGGCGGTAAACGGCCGTTCTAAACACATCTACTCCATCTATCGCAAAATGCAGCGGAAAAATATCGGCATTCAGGGCGTATACGACGTGCAGGCGGTGCGCGTCATCGTTGAGCCGCGCGATTTAGAAAAATATGCGGCACTGTCTACTCAAGAAAAGGTGGAAGAAGACCGCCGCCTCTGTTATCAGGTGCTGGGCGCAGTTTACAGCTTGTGGCATCCCATCCCTGAAGAATTTGACGATTACATCTCCATGCCCAAACCGAACGGCTACCAATCATTGCACACGGCCGTTCGTGATCCAGAAAGTGGCGACACTTTAGAAGTGCAGATTCGTTCCGTGCGTATGCACGAAGCGGCCGAGCGCGGCGTGGCAGCACATTGGGCGTACAAAGAAGGAGGCGACACACATGTGAGCGCATTCGCTCAGCGGCGCATCCAAAGTTTGCGTGATTTACTCTCTAATATCGAGGAGAAAGAGGCTGAGGGCGGCGATGCGAAGGGAGCGATTGGTGAATTAAACAGTCGTATTTACGTTTACACGCCGCGAGGGGATGTGAAGGATTTGCTGGCTGGTTCTACGCCCATCGACTTTGCGTATTCCATTCATACGGGGGTCGGCCATCGTTGTCGCGGGGCAAAAGTGAATGATAAATGGGTCGCGCTAACCCATCAGCTCAAATCTGGCGACCGTGTGGAGATTCTTACCAATAAAAAGCCCAATCCTGGCCGCGATTGGGCCAGCCCGACGCTGGGTTACACGGCCAATCCCCGTACCCGTACAAAAATTCGACAATGGTTCCGTCAGCAGGATCGGGGGGTTAGTATTGAAAACGGCCGTCAGGCGATTCAACTTGAGCTTAAAAAGCTGGGACTGACGGGCAAAATCAACAGTAGTGACATTGCAAAAGCGTTACGCTATGACAATGTGGACGATTTACTGGCGAAAGTCGGCTTTGGCGATGTGCGAATGACGCAAGTGAGCAGTGCCATCACCATATTGCGCCAAAATTTAGAGCCAGATGATGATTTGCTGCCCTTACTCAATCCCCCAAAGGCGAAAAAGCCAAAGGGGATTACCGTGCATGGTGTGAGCAATCTCAGCACCAAGATGGCGGGTTGCTGCAACCCCATCCCCCCCGAACCGATTATTGGGTACATCACGCGCTACACAGGCGTGACCATTCATCGTGCGGATTGCAAAGAGGTGGAGCGCATTACGGAGCGGGAGCGATTGATTGAGGTGGATTGGGGCGAGGCGGCCGAGACATTCCCGATTCCGATTGTGATTGAGGCGTATCAGCGGGATAAATTGATTGAAGATTTGAGCAATATCTTGCGCGGGCAGCGGATTACCACATCAAAAACAAAAATGACGACGGATGGCGGGATTATGTCGGTTTATATGGTGGTGGCGGTGACGAGTATGGAGCAGTTGCAGTGGTTGCTGGATCGATTTATGGCTGTGCCAAATGTGGTGTACGCCCAGCGGCAGCAGTGGAGTTAAAAATGTAGGTCAAGTTGTAACATCTCAATAACTTGGGGTAAAGACCTGACAGGTTTCATCAAGACCTCTTGCTTTGCACGAGTATCTTCGAAAAACCTGTCAGGTCTCCCCGAAATATTGAGAAGATACGTCAAGTTTGCAAACTTGACCTACGGTAACAGTCCGTTTTTAACTGCGCCAAGCGGGGGTGATGGATCCGAACCAGCCTGCCAATGTGGTCAGTGCGCCTGCCCATTGCGTTGTCGCCCAAGCGATGGCGACGAGTGCCAAACGTAACATCTCAGCAACTTGGGGTAAAGACCTGACAGGTTTCAGTAACACCTCTCGTTTTACACGAGTACTATCAGAAAACCTGTCAGGTCTCCCCGAAATATTGAGAAGATACTGCCAATCCGTGAATGAGTTGATATTGAACGGCCGTTTACCCCATAGACAAATTCCCCATTTCTCTGTACCATCCGTTTTTCACAATGTAGAGGTACTCCATGATTCTCAAACGCTTATTCATTTCACTATTCGCCGCTTTGCTGTTGGTCAGCTTTGTGCTGAACCAGACAACGGCTTCACAAATTGAGTCCGATCTGTCCACCACGGTTGACGTGGATGGGATGGAACGGGTGATTGTGCACTTATCCCCCTCGCCGCTCCCCCATCGCGCCCCTGATGTGCCAGAATTGGTGCAACGAACGGCCGTTATTGCCCAATTGCAACAAACGGCCGTTTCCAGCCAAGCCCCACTCATCAATCAACTCGAAATTGCAGAAGAAAACGGCTCCGTTTCCTCCCATCAATCCCTGTGGATTATCAATGCGGTGGTGGTGACGGGAACGGCTGAAGCCATCGCTGAAATCGGTAAGCGGGAAGATGTGGAAGCGGTGTTGCCTGATGAACAGCATCACTATTTTGAGCCTGTTGATGATAATTTTTTGGAGATGCTAAACAGCGAACAATCAACTGAAAACAGTCAACTGAAAACTGAAAACGGGGTGACGTGGGGTGTGGAGCGCATTGGCGCACCTGCGGTTTGGCACGGGCTGGGCATTGACGGCGACGGTGTGACCATCGCCCTGATGGACAGCGGCGTGGATTGGCAGCACCCTGATTTACTGCCCAATTATCGCGGCAATTTGGGCGGCGGAAATTATGAACACGCGGGCAACTGGTATCACACCAGCAATCCGACGGCGACTGAACCGATTGATTTGTTGGGACACGGGACGCATGTGGCGGGAACGGCCGTTGGTCAAAATGGCATCGGCGTTGCGCCCGGTGCAAACTGGATCGCCGTCAGCATTGCCGACGAATACGGCTTTATTTACGAAAGCGACGTGCATTTGGGCTTTCAATGGTTGATGGCTCCCGCTGGCGATCCCGCTCTCGCGCCCGATATTGTGAACAATTCATGGAGCGGCAACCCCTACGCCATCACCTTTTTGGACGATGTGCTGGCGTTGCAAGCGGCGGCGATCATCCCCGTTTTTGCGGCGGGCAACAGCGGCCCATTTCCGGAAACGGTCGGCTCGCCAGCGAGCTACACCAGCACGTTATCCATCGCCGCCACAGATGATATTGACGAAGTGGCGTGGTTTTCGTCGCGAGGGCCGTCCGTTTTGACGGCGGCACAAAACCCGTGGATTGCCGCGCCCGGCACGGCAACGTATTCATCATTGCCCGATGGTGAATATGGCAACTACAATGGCACATCTATGGCAACCCCGCATGTTGTCGGGGCGATGGCTTTGCTTTTACAGGCTAATCCCACGCTTACGCAACAAGAAATGGCGGATGTGATGGCACAAACGGCCGTTTCCATCTCCACAACCCATCCCAACGACAATTCGGGATGGGGACGGCTGGACGCATACGCCGCTGTCGCTTCGCAGGTTCATTCGGGGGTGTTGGATGGGATCGTGCGCGGCGACGGCCAGCCGTTGGCCGCTGTTGCTGTCGTCATTACGATGACCGATGGGGTGACAATTGCGTTTCAGACAGATGAAAACGGCCGTTATCGTGCAGACCTCCGCGCTGGTTTGTACGGCGCGGCGACAGAGCCATTTGGCTATGAAAAGGCAATCGCGGATGGATTACCCGTTATCGTCAACCAAATCACAACCCATGATTTTAACCTGACCCGCCTGCCTTCTGGCACAATCACAGGCGTGGTGCATGACGCGGACACGAATGCGCCGCTTGAGGCCATCGTTTCCGTGTTGAACACGCCAATCGAAGCGGTGACGGATGCAAACGGCCGTTATACCCTCACTTTACCTGCCAATTCTTACCAACTCATCGCCGCCGCCGACAGCCATCGCTTGGGGCGGGCAAATGTGGTTGTGAATGTGGGAGAAACGGCCGTTTTTGACTTCAATCTCGCCCCCGCCCAATCCGTTTTGCTGGTGGACGGCGGTCACTGGTATTTCAACAGCATGGCGAGTTATTACCAAGAAAGCCTCGCCGCCCTCGACTATAACATCGACACATGGGAGATTCGTAATCCGCTTGGCGGCGCACCCGCGCTGGCCGATTTAGCCCCCTACGACACCGTAATCTGGTCAAGTCCCCGCGATTCACCGGGCTATATTGGTGCAGGGACGGTCATCAGCGACTATTTGGGGCTGGACAAAAACCTGCTTATCAGCGGGCAGCATATTGGCAGTTATGATGGCTATAGCTGGTGGCTGGAGTGGTGGTGGTACGATCTGTTGGGCGCGGATTTGATGGGAAAAACGGTCTTCTCAGACACCATCAGCGGCACAAATGCGTTCGTTGGCCTTAATCCCACGCTTAACGGCGCGGGGAGCGCGGAAAATCAGACACGGCCAGACCAATCGCGCCCGCGCAAGGGGACATTGACCCAACCCGCCTTCGTTTACGACGATGAGTTATCGGCGGGGTTGCAAGCGGGGCATTGCGAACAATTCCGCATCGTCTACACGGGTTTTGGGCTTGAGGGGGTGATGGACAGCGAGCGTGCAGACATCATCCAGCGCAGTTTTGACTATTTTGACTCGCCGCGCCTGCAAACGGGGGTGCAATGGGAAGAAGGCGATGTTGACGATTTCGCTCTTCCCGCCGAGCAATTGGTGTACACCTTCACCCTTCGCAATCTCAGCGAAATGGTGACGGATACGTTTGATATCAGCATCGTCAATGCGACTTGGCCGACGACGTTGATGACCACAACGCTAACAGTGGGCAGTTGTGAATTTGGGCAAACAGTGGTGACAATTGATGTCCCCGCCAACGCGCCGCCCGATTTTGTGCATGAGATAGAACTCATCGCCAC
>CAYSDT010000116.1:0-8271 GCA_964429835.1 uncultured Ardenticatenaceae bacterium
TAACCGATGGATTTTGAAAACAGACCAAAATTCATGTTCATGCGATTGCCCTGCCGTTTTGCCCTCCATCATCCCCTCATCTATAATCATCACATACACACGAAATTAAAACACAAGGATACCAACCATGATACGAGACACACAAGGTAAAAAAGTAACCATCTACCTAACGCTTTCTGGCGTAGGCAATGCGACAGTAAAAGGCAAAGTCATTGATATGGATGACAATTGGATTCAGATCAAAGGCAAGAAAGAGGTTGAACTTGTGAACATCCATGCGATAAAGAAAATTATTGTAGATGATGGGTAACACCGTTAATTGTTAACGGGACACTGGCGAAAATTGAATTTCAGTCGAGATGTAGGGGCGGTTCGCGAACCGCCCCTACTAAAGAGAAATATAAAAAACGCCAGAGTCCAATTGTTAATTGTTTGTTGTTTCTTCCTTTTCCCAAAAAAAACTTTACAATACCCGCTTGACAAAACCAAACGAGGCACAACCATTACCGTAAACTTAACGATTTGTCATTCCTGCGTAGGCAGGAATCCATTTTCTTTTAGCGCAGTGAATTCCTGCCTGCGCGGGAATGACAGTCAAAGATATTTGTTAAGTTTATGAATATGGAGGCAAAACCCATCTATGTTTATCACCTTTGAAGGGCCGGAAGGCAGCGGCAAATCAAGCCAAATCAAATTACTCACCCCATGGCTGCAAGCACAAGGGCATCACATCATCCCCACCCGCGAACCAGGCGGCACACGCATCGGCGACCAAATCCGTGACTGCCTGCACGATGTCAATAACACTGACATGGCCTCCATGACCGAACTGCTGCTCTACTCCGCCTCACGAGCGCAACTCGTGCAGGAAATCATCAAACCCGCCTTAGCCGACGGCCACATCGTCATCGCTGACCGTTTTGCCGACAGCACGCTGGCGTATCAGGGATATGGGCGCGGGCTGGATTTACAAATGCTGCATCACATCACCAGCTACGCCACTGGCGGCTTGCAACCCCATCTCACCCTCTTTTTAGACATTGACGTGCAACGCGGCCTCGCTCGGCGCGTCGATGGCGACGAAGAGATGAATCGGCTCGACTTGGAGGCCATCAGCTTCCACGAGCGCGTGCGAAAGGGGTATCACGAACTGGCAACCATGCCTCGCTGGGTCTGGATTGATGCTGACCAACCAATAAACGACATTCAAGAAGAGATACGACAAATTATTAGCAACAAGCTAAGCGAGTAGCGAGTGGCGAGTATGCGAGTAACAACGCACACTCGCTACCCGCCACTCGCCATTCGCCATTATGAAAAATTTATACACACGCACCCATCACCCCATCCTTTTACTTATTTCTGGCCCATCTGGGGTTGGAAAAGACACCATCGCCCGTAAAATTATTGAGGCACGGCCTGATGATTTCTACTTTGTGGTGACGGCGACCACCCGCCCCATCCGTGTGGGCGAAGTGGATGGATACGACTACTATTTCACCAGCAACGACGAGTTCGCACAGATGATCGACGATGATGATCTGCTGGAATACGCTGTCGTATACAACGATTACAAAGGCATTCCCAAAAAGCATATCCGTGAAGCGTTAGCCAGCGGCAAAGATGTGATTATGCGCGTCGATGTGCAAGGCGCGGCGACGATTCGCAAGCTGATTCCCAATGTCATCACCGTCTTTTTAACGACGGAAACGGAGGATAGCTTGGTACAACGGCTGCGCGAACGTAAATCAGAAACGGCCGAAGGGTTGAAATTGCGTATCGCCGCCGCCCGCATGGAAATGAACCGACTGCATGAGTTTGATTATTGGGTTACGAACGCCAACAACAAAGCAGATCAAGCTGTCGATGAAATGTTGTCAATCATTGATGCGGCTCATTGTCGTGTCAGCTACGATCCCATTGTGCTGTAAATAAGTGCCACGCACGGGGCGATGGGTCTTGGTTTATCCTAAATTATGCGCCCCGTGCGAGGCACTTTAATTATCATGCAAAAATTCAAACGCAGAATGTACAACAGCCCAAAAGCTCTGTGGCACGATCTAAGCTGGACGATGCGTAATCGTAAAGCGGTGCGCGGGGCGATGGACGGAACGGCCGTTTCTTTCCCATTTCGTGAGCGATTGATGTTGGCGGTAACGGCCGTTAATGGTTGCCGCTACTGCTCCTACTATCATGCCAAAGAAGCGATCAAGGCGGGATTACCCGACGCAGAATTGCAAAAGATGCTCATCGGCGTGGTGGACGATGCCCCCGCTGATGAGTTGCCTGCTTTGCTTTACGCCCAGCATTGGGCGGAGATGGATGGGGTTGTGGAAACGGCCGTTCGTCAACAATTCATCCAAACCTACGGCGCAGACCGCGCCCAAGCCATCGAAGCCGTCCTTTCCATGATCAGACAAGGCAATCTGTGGGGCAACAGCACCGATTACCTCATCGCCCGCCTCACCTTCGGCCGTCACGGCCTGACGGATGAGGAGATGAGGGGATGAGGGGATGAGGGGCAGGGGAGCAGGGGAGATGAGGAGCGGAGGTGCAAGGCATACTTGCATCCCTCTCGCCCCTGCTCCCCTGCTCCCCCGCTCCCCCGCTCCCCCGCTCCCCTGCTCCTCATCCCCCTCTCATTTTCCATTCGCATAAGCCGTTCAAAAAGTATACAATGTCCCCATGTAATAGAAATCTGTGAGGGAATTCTCCATTTCTTCACGCCAACTGCGTAACCGCAAGGAGTATCATCAAATCATGGAAGTTATTCAAGAGTTTTTCGATGGACCTATCGGCACAAGCGTTTCCAATATCTTGTGGGCGATCCTTATTCTACTTATTGGCTATATTATAGCCCTCGTCATTTCTAAGTTATTGCACAAATTACTTACACGCACTGACTTGGACAATCGTCTGGCAGCATCATTAAGCGAACCAGGAAAAGAGAAAGAGTTCCCCGTTGAAGATGTCATCACCACTATCGTTTTCTGGGTGATTATGATCTTCCCCATTGTTGGTGCATTAGAAAAACTCGGTTTTGACAGCATCACCGTGCCGCTAACCGCTTTTCTAAACAATCTGACCACCGATTATCTGCCCCGCATTGCAGCGGCTGGCCTTCTCATCGCCATCGCTTGGTTAGTTGCAACTGTTTTGCGTTTCCTCGTTCGACGCGGCACTGCCATCGTTGGTTTGGATTCAAAATTGACCAAATCTGGCGCAACAGCAGAAGAGGGTGCAGTTTCTGTCAGCGAATCATTGGCAACGGCCGTTTTCTGGTTTGTCTTCCTCTTCTTCCTGCCTGGCATCCTCAATGCACTTGGTATGGCCGCTCTGTCTGCACCCATTCAAGGCATTTTCAATGACATACTTGGTTACGTTCCCAACATATTCGGCGCGGCCGCATTTGCCCTTATCGGCTGGTTTGCCGCCAAAATCGTGCGTAATGTTGTCACCAATCTGCTCGCCGCATTAGGTATTGATCGCTACAGCGACAAGTTCGGCCTCAGCGAAGGGCGCACCATTTCTGGTGTACTCGGCAGCCTGCTCTACATCTTTATGATGTTGATCGTCTCCATTGCCGCACTGGAACAGCTAAACATTGATGCCATCACCGTGCCAGCCACCGACATGCTGACCAGCATCCTCGATGCTATCCCCAATTTGCTTAGTGCCATCGCCATTCTGGTTTTAGCTTACATTTTCGGCCGTATTGTTGCCAAAATTGTTAGCGAACTGTTGACGACTGTCGAATTTGACAGTGTACCAAAACGTCTGGGGCTAACATGGGGCGGAAAACGCACCCCATCCGCATGGGTTGGCTCTTTAGTTATCATCGCCATCATGCTGTTTGCCAGCACATCCGCGGCTGAAATGCTTGGTTCAACGTTCCTCGTCACCGCACTTGGGCAATTCATCGTCATCTTGTGGAATGTTATGCTGGCGTTGGTCATTGTGGCTGCTGGCTTATATTTTGCCAACATGCTTTACAGCATCATCACCGTCACAGGTGTTGCCAACGCCCATCTGCTGGGGCAACTTGGCCGCGTCATCACCATTGCCTTCTCAATTGCCATCGCCTTAGGGCAACTTAACATTGGCGATAACATCGTTAATATGGCATTTGGCATCCTGCTGGCTGCGATTGGTTTTGCCTTTGCCTTAGCCGTTGGGCTAGGCAGCCGCGAAACTGCTGGGCGCGAAGTGGAAAAATTGATCACTGCCTTACGCACACCGCCAGTCACTGACGAAAGCGAAGAAGCATAGCGCATAGCGCGTCAAAAAACAGCGTTCCACGCTCTGCATAAAACATGCAAAGCGTAATAAAAGAGGCTTCCAAAAAAATGGAAGCCTCTTTTTTGTTATCCGTTAAGCAAGTTTGACATATAATCCCGCGCTATGAACATCAATCAACAATTATTACGCGATTTAATGGCAGAATCGGCCGCGATGCACAGGCATCTATGCCCGCGCCAAGTGCTTGGCGCACGCATTGGCTTGCGCGGCTTGCGTGCGCTGGGGTTAATGGATGAGGCGTACAGCCAACGATATGAAAACAGCCATAAGTATCTGCTAACCATCGTCGAAAGTGATGGGTGCGGGCTGGATGGAGTTGCGATAGCAACAGATTGCCACGTTGGGCGGCGCACCTTACGGGTGATGGATTATGGCAAGATGGCGGCGACGCTGATTGATGTGAAGAAAAAAACGGCCGTTCGTATTTCACCCCAACCCAACATCCGCCAACTGGCGCATAAATACGCCCCCAATGCCCGCAGCCGCTGGCACACCTTTCTGGAAGCGTACTACATCATCCCCGATGATGAGCTGTTGCGCGTGGAAACCGTCACCCTGACGAAAACAATCGAAGAAATTTTGAGCAAGCCGCGTATTCGCGTGGATTGTGCCGTGTGCGGCGAAGAAATTGTAAACGAGCGCGAAGTAATGGTAAACGGCCGTTATCTCTGTCTCCCGTGCGCTGGCACAACCTACTACATAACAATGAATAATGAATAATTAACAATTAATTGTTAATTATTCATTATTCATTGTTCATTTTCTATGAACACATCCCCCCCCCATATTCACGATTTATGGCAACGGCTGAACAGCGAGATGGCCGTTATTTATGACGAGCATGGCATTTATGCCGCCGTCGCCCAAGAGGTAGCGACGTTTACGGGGGTGCAAACTATAACGGCCGTTTCTGGCCCCCAATCCAGCTATTACGACGTATGGATTTGCACGGGAGATGGCGATCTGAGACAAATGCGCTGGCAAAATGCCCATAACTCCATCGCCACTTTGCTTCAGGATGGCAAGCCAAAATGGAAGCTCAAATACGAATTACCCGCCGCCGAACTCATTCGCAGCGACCTGTGGCAACTGCCCGCCAACGGCATCCTCTCCACCCCGCTGCCCATAAATAGCAGCGTCAGCGACTTACGCACAGGCATCCTCTGCCTCATCGACCCCACCCTTGATTGCCCGCTATCCATCGACAATATCAACGATGTTGCCATCAACATCACCGTATTTTTGGAACGCGCCCATTGGCGGCGATACGCCAACAAGCAAGAAATTGAATTCGGCGTTGTCTCCGACATCAGCATCGCCCTCACCTCCTCACTTAGCTTACAGCGCATCTTTGGGCGACTGCTTAACCCGATCAAAAACGCGCTCAATGTCACCTCCATCTCCGTTGGCCGCATCGATCCCATCAGCGGTGATATTACTTTTGTCAATGAATTGATGGGGCCTGAATTTGTCAATTTGCCGCCGATACGGCTGAGAAAAGGGGCGGGCATTGCGGGATGGGTTGCCGAAAGTGGCGAGCCAGTCATCATCAACGATGCGTATTCTGACCGACGATTTTACTCAAAAATAGATAATCGCTCTGGTTTCCGCACTGATTCCATGATTTGCATTCCATTACAAGTGAATGATCGCGTCATCGGTGTAATGCAAGCGATTAACAAGCAAGACGGCGACTTCCATGAGAATGATTTGCGGCTGTTGCAAGCGATTGGCGGCCCATTGGCGGCTTCCATCGAAAATGCGACACTGCATGAGGATGTGCTGGCCGAAAAACGACGCATCGAAACATTATTCACCAGCATGTCAGAAGGAATGGCAACGGTCAATCAGGATGGCCTCATCACCAACATAAATGAGGCGTTGCGCTCCCTGTTGAAAGCAGATACAGACGAGTTGCGCGGCGAAAAGGCAACGGCCGTTATTCGTTTACGCAATCACGATTTCAAGCAGTTCCTTGAACAGGTACGCGCGGAAGAAGAGGAGCATCAGCAGCTTCGTGCCGAGTTAATGCAAACGGGGGGAACTGCCGTTCCTGTTCTCATCAGCGGCGCACCGATCAAAGGGCAAGCGGGCGTTGTGTCCGAGATTGTTCTCGTCATCAGCGATTTACTGCAAATTCAAGAAGTCGAACGTATGCGTGACGACTTCTTTCACGGCATCATCCACGAATTACGCACCCCGTTGGCGACAATTTTGATGTATGCCCGTCTGCTACGCGAAGGCAAAGCACAGGAAAAAGAGAAAGCGGATCGTTTTCTCGGCGTTATTGAGCGTGAAAGTGATCGGCTGCAAAAGATGGTGCGGCAGATGTTGCTGTTGGCAAAGATGGAATCACGCGAGTTCGAGCGCAGCCCTGAACCCATCGCCCTGAACCCGATTTTAGAGGAAATTGTGCCGCCGTTGGCCGACCGCGCATCGGAGAAGGGGCTGACGTTCCATCGGCGTATTCAATCTAATTTGCCGCCAGTGATGGGCAATCAGGAGACGTTCTATCTGATTTTCAAGAATTTAATTGAAAATGCGGTCAAATTCACGCTGTCGGGGACAGTGCGGGTGGACATTCGCAATATCAACGATGAAATCATCGCTCGCATTCAGGATGAGGGGATTGGTATTCCTGCACAGGCGATGCCTAATCTTTTTGGGCGATATTTTCGGGCGCAAACGGCCGTTGAGCGCGGCATTGCTGGCACAGGATTGGGGCTGTACATGGTCAAGGAAAGTGTGGAAACGTACAACGGTAAAATCAGTGTCACCAGCACCGAGGGCGAAGGGACGACATTCACCGTCACCTTCCCCATCACCCGTTGGTAAAAACAATGAACAATTAGTAATGAGCAATGAAACTTAAATTGATGAAATGATGGGCATTTTGGCGTTGGCGATTGAGAGGCAGTTTACATAACTCTCGATAATCTCTGTAATTTTCGTAAATTTCATTTTATACAAACGCTTCCTTCACAAGGGGAAGCGTTTTTTTTTGTATACTCGACGGTGACGTAATGTATCAATTAACTTATGGAGCTTGTCATGAATGCAAAATTATCTTTTATTCAGCGGCGGTATTTGGGAACAACGGCCGTTTTTCTTTCTTTTTTCCTTCTCATTTTAACGATCAACACGGCTTCGGCCGCAACTGTAGACATCACCCCTAGCAATCTACAAGGGTGGTTATTTGGGCTAGAAAGCGGGACCCATGGTAGCTATCAGTTAATGCTGGGACCAGACATCCCACCTATGGGTAATGGTAGCGCACAACTGGTTGTTACCGATAGGGACACGGGTAGTCTATTGGGTTTACAGGTTACATATGGTGACACACCTCTTGATGAAATTGATGCCATGAGTTATTCAACTTATCGCACAACCCCTGCTGAACCTTCGACATTAGCAATTGCCCTGCAATTTTATATAGATTACGATGACACAGATTGGTTTGCATTTGATCAAGGCCGTTTAGTATTCGAGCCTCGTCATAATGGAAACCCATTGTCCAATACTTGGCAAGAATGGGACGTGATTAAAAATGGGAATGCTCTTTGGTGGGCAACATCACCACCACCTGTAACACCAGAACATCCTGATTGCTCTATGAGTGAACCATGTACATTAAATAAATTGCTTGATAATTTTCCAAATGCAGGCATTAGTGCTTGGTATACAGGTATTGGTTTTAAGGCAGGCAGTGGTTGGCCCAGCTTCGATGGCAATGTAGACCAATTCAGCATTACCATCAATAACGCAAACGATACATACAACTTTGAGAATTATGCCTGTACAAATCAAACACAAACCACCACTCACGACACCATTCAAGATGCTGTTGATAATGCCAACGCACATGATGTCATTCAATGTGAAGCGGGAACGTATAACGAGAACATCACGATTGATACACCGGTTACATTGCGGGGCGCGGGCAGTGATTGCACCGATGCCACAACCAATACA
>CAYSDT010000117.1:0-1077 GCA_964429835.1 uncultured Ardenticatenaceae bacterium
AACGGGGACGCTGATACGGTCAAAAGATAATTTTTATCCGTATCAGTGTCCTAACAACAAACGGCCGTTTTCCACCAAAAATTCCCAATCCCCAATCCCCCATTCCTGTGATATACTCCCCACGCGGGGCATTACAACAATTAACAAATAGATAGAAACGACTAAATAGTCGTCGCCCCCTCTATCTCTATCTCTATCTCTACCCTCTATCTCCTTATGGAACACGAAGAATTTGTCCACCTCCACAACCACAGCGAATTCAGCCTACTCGACGGCCTCAGCCGCGTAAACGAACTCGTAGACCGCGCCGTCGAACTCAACCAACCCGCCATCGCCCTCACCGATCACGGCGTAATGTACGGCACAATGCCCTTCTACCGCGCCGCCAAAAAAGCAGGCATCAAACCCATCATCGGCATCGAAACCTACCTCTCCATGCGCGGCATGGAAGACAAAGAAGGGCAAAAAGACAAAAACCGATACCACATGCTCCTGCTGGCACAAAACCAGACCGGCTACCTCAACCTCCTCAACATCGCCTCCGCCGCCCAGCTCAAAGGGTACTACTACAAACCACGCATCGACCGCGCCTACATGGCAAACCACAGCGATGGCATCATCGGCACCACAGGCTGCATGGCCGGCGAAATCCCACAAGCGATCAACAACGGCAACATGAAACTTGCCCACGAACTGATGGGCGAATATCTCGACATCTTCGGCAAAGAACGCTTCTTCATCGAACTGCAAGAACATCACATCCCCGAACTGACCGAAATCAACAAAAAACTAATCGAGATGGCTCCCCGCTACGGCCTAGAAAACAATTTCATCGCCACCAACGACGTGCATTACACCCGCGCCGAAGACGCAGACCCCCATCAAACCCTCCTCTGCATCCAAACTGGCTCCACTCTGCAAAGCCCCAAAATGACCTTCTCCGACAAGGAGTATTACCTTAAATCGCACGGGGAGATGGCTAAACTATTCGGCGACATACCCGGCGCACTCAGCAACACGTTACTCATCGCCGAAATGTGCGATGTGAACTTGGATTCCACCGAATACCATCTGCCC
>CAYSDT010000117.1:1177-5133 GCA_964429835.1 uncultured Ardenticatenaceae bacterium
ACCTACAACGAATGGAAGAAAAACGACATCTGGTGGAACGTGCGCGGCTCTGGCGCAGGCTCCGTCGTGGCCTACACGCTGGGCATCACCAGCATCGACCCGCTGCTCAACAACCTCATTTTTGAACGCTTCCTCAATCCCGGCCGCGTCTCCATGCCCGATATTGACCTCGACTACCCCGACGACACCCGTCACTGGATGGTGGCCTACACCAAACGGCGGTACGGCGCGGAAAAAGTCGCCCAAATCATCACCTTCGGCACGATGGGCGCACGGGGCGCAATCCGCGACGTGGGGCGGGCGATGGATATGCCCCTCGATCAGGTTGACGTAATCGCCCGCATGATCCCCGCCGTGCCGGGCAAACCGATTAAAATCAAAAATGTCCTGACAGACGGCCACGAATTCTACTCGGCCGAACTGACCCAACGGTATAGAAAGGAAGAGGGCGTAAAAAGCCTGCTCGACACCGCCCAAAATCTGGAAGGCATTTCGCGCCACGCTTCCAGCCATGCGGCGGGGGTGATTATTTCCGATAGGCCGCTAACCGAATATGTTCCCCTCAACCGCCCCACCAGCGGCGACGAAGGGTTGGGCGGCGTGGATCGCGTCACCCAATGGCCGATGGAAATCGTAGAATCCATCGGCTTGCTGAAAGTGGACTTTTTGGGGTTAAGCACGCTAACCATCATGCGCCGCGCCGCCCGCCTCATCGAAGATCGATACGGCACCATCTACACGATGGACAACATCCCCTACGACATCGGCCACATCGGCCCTGATCCCGACAAAGACCCCAAAGCGGCGTTCGCCATGCTGGAACGCGGCGATGTGGCTGGAATCTTCCAAGTAGAAGGGGCGGGAATGAAACGTCTGATGATGGAAATGAAGCCCCGCCGCTTCGACCACATCATCGCCGCCGTCGCCCTCTACCGCCCCGGCCCAATGGACAACATCCCCGAATATATCCGCCGAATGCACTCTGATATTTTTGAGGGAAAAGATATTGTCAAATATCACACGCCTGAATTGGAGCCAATTCTCAACGATACTTACGGAATTATTGTTTATCAGGAACAAATAATTCGTATAGCGGCAGATTTGGCGGGGTATGCGCCTGGCGATGCAGATATGATTCGCAAGGCGGTCTCCAAAAAGAAGAAGGATTTGATGGAAAAGCATCGCGTCCAATTCACGGATGGGGCGATGGAGCGCGGACTCAGCCGCGAAACATGCGAGGCGATTTGGGGCGATATTGAGTTCTTTGCGCGGTATGGCTTTAACAAATGTTTGCCGGGAGATGTGGAAGTGTTGGATGGGGCGACTGGGCGACTGGTGCGGATTGAGGATGTGTACAACGGCCGTTACCCCCTCACCCACACCGCCACCTGCAACACCAACACCCTCAAACTACAGCTCGGAGCCGTCACCGACGTGCTGGATAACGGCATAAAGCCCGTCTACCGCCTGACCACATCGCTGGGCAAGCAGATCGAAGCAACCGCTAACCATCCATTCTACACCTTTGCTGGCTGGCGTTGGCTGGGCGATTTGGAAGTAGGAATGCAAATTGCTGTTCCACGCAATTTGCCAGTTGAAGGGCAAGAAGTTTGGCCGGATCATGAAGTTATTGCGCTCGGTCATTTGCTGGCCGAAGGCAATCTATGTCATCCGCACTCTGTCTACTATTACACACAGCACGATCCCAGTTTGGCAGATTATGTAAAAGCGGCTGAACAGTTTGAAAACGTGACTTGCACGGTTGGCATACATAAAAATACCTACTCTGTATATGCTAAACGGACGGATAAAAAGCAAGTGCCAGCCATCGTTACATGGGCGAAAGAGTTGGGCATTTGGGGAAAAGGGGCAAAAGAAAAAGCTATCCCTGATGAATTATTCACATTAGAAAATAAGCAAATTGCACTTTTATTAGGGCGCATGTGGGATGGGGACGGCTCGATAGCACGACAACCGCGCGGCTCTGTCCATGCGTATTATGCCACCGCATCCGAACGGATGGCGCGGCAGATTCAACATTTGCTATTACGATTGGGGGTGATGAGCAGTTTCCGTTCACAACTATTCAAGTACAAAGACGGCCGTATCGGCTATCAAGTCCACATCATGGGCGGACAGCACATCGCACGATTTGCGGAAACAGTCGGTCATCACTTATTACGCGAAGACCATCTTTCCATTTGCGCTGAACTGCGCGAACGGCAAATGACAACGGCCGTTCACGACACCATTCCCCTGCCAATAAAATCCATCGTCAGAAGCGAAAAAGAAGCGCAGGGAATGACATGGACAGAGCTAAACAAGCAAACAGGTATCGCCCCGCGTGAATTTTATCCAACCAACGCCTCCACAAAGAAAGGATTTGGCCGTGACACCATCCATCGCTTGGCCGCTTATTTTGACAGCGAAGAATTGCGTCAATATGCGGAAAGCGACATCTATTGGGATGAAATCGTCGCCATCGAATATATCGGCGAAAAACAGACATACGATCTGACCATTGCCGACACCCATAACTTCGTCGCCAATGATATTTTGGTGCATAACAGCCATGCGGCCGATTACGCCAAAGTGACATGCCAAACCGCGTTCCTGAAAGCGCATTACCCCGTCGAATATCTGACGGCGATGCTTTCCGTTGAGCGGGACAACACCGACAAAGTACGCCGATTCTTTGGCGAGGCCAAAAATCTGGGCATCGACATCGCCCCACCAGACATCAACCGCTCGCGGTTGGAATTTACAATTGAGGATGAAGGAGAACGGCCGTTAATCAGGTTCGGTCTCGGCGCAATTAAAAATGCAGGCGCGAACAGTCTCAACTTAATCATCGACGAACGTGAAGAAAACGGCGTGTACATCGGGACGCAGGATTTGTGTGATCGGGTCAATTTGCAGCAGGTGGGCAAACGGCCGTTAGAGTTCATGATCAAAGCCCGCGTGTTCGACTGTTGGGGAACGCCCGCCCAATTTATGGACGCGCTCGACCGCATCGTCAGCTACAGTAGCAGCACCCACAAAGCGGCCGCCGCTGGACAGATGACGCTTTTCGGCGGCACGGCCACCGCCGCACCCATGAATGTCGATTTGCTCCATCCTGCTGATAAAGTGGCCGAAATTGAGCATAAAGAGTTACTGGAATTTGAGAAAGAGGCGTTGGGCGTGCATGTGTCGGAGCATCCGTTAGAACGGCCGTTAGCCGCGCTGCATAAAATCACGAAAGGGTTCACGATTGCCAAAATTGATGATAACTTCAACGGTAGAACCGTTCGTTTGGGCGGCATGATCAGCCATGTTCGCACCTTGACCACCAAAAAGGGCGACCCGATGGCCTTCGCCACGCTGGAAGATTTGGACAGCAAAATCGATCTGGTGCTGTTTCCCAAAACATGGAAGCGCGTCCGCGAACAAGTCACCGTCGATCAGGTGATGTTGGTGGTGGGTAAAGTGCAAATTCAGGAAGATCGCACGTCACTCTTGGTCGATAAGGTGCAAACGAAAATTAGTAATGGAGCGGATGCAGATGAGGTGCGAGTGGCGAGTGGCGAGCAGCGAGTGGCGAGTGATAGGCAGCAATCAGTCGTTGCAGAGAAGATTGTGCCGCCCAAGAAAATGCAGGCAGTAACGCCGAAGCCTAAACAGGCAGCAGAGCCAATGCCTGCGTTTATGAATAATGCGCCGCCACCACCGCCTAATTTCGATGATGATTTTGGTGGGGAGGTTGTGCCGAGAAAGGGGGATAGTGTTGGGGAGAAAACGGCCGTTTATAACCCACCACCACCGCCACCGCCAAGTGCAACCCACCTTGAAGGTGGGTCGCACTTAGTAACTGCTACCCGTCACCTCATCATTGAAATTAAACCCGTCGGCAATTGGCGCGACGCTTGCCGAAAGTCACTGGAAAAAACGGCCGATTACAAAGGCGATGACAGCAT
>CAYSDT010000117.1:5233-8237 GCA_964429835.1 uncultured Ardenticatenaceae bacterium
TACACCCAGCCGCGCAAGCTGACCGCTTCAACAACACGATCAACGGCAACCAGATAAGCAGCCACACGATTACTAACGCCTTTTTCCTGTGCCATATTATGAACGGCGTGGAACGCGGTCGTCATTTTGCTATCAAGGCGTTGGTTGACCAACTCTTCATCCCAGTAGTATTGATACCCGTTTTGCACCATCTCAAAATAGGAGACGATAACGCCGCCCGCGTTACAAAGGAAGTCGGGAATGATGTAAATACCCTTTTCCTCGAACACAGCATCCGCTTCTGGCGTTGTGGGGCCATTGGCGAGTTCGACGATGATGCTGGCTTTGATGTCGTTGGCATTAACGGCCGTTAATTGATTCTCAATCGCGCCCGGCACCAAAATATCAACATCTAATTCCAGTAAATCTTTATTGTCGATGGGGGTCGTCCCCGCCATATCAACAACTTTGCCCGTTGCATCCACATGCGCCCGTACCGCCGCATAATCAATGCCATCTGCATTATAAATGCCACCATATTGATCACTGATAGCCACCACTTTCACGCCCAACACTTCTACAATGAGCTTATGAGCATACGAGCCAACATTGCCGAATCCTTGAATAGCAGCCGTAGATTTGGTCAAATCTACATTCAGAACTTTGGCCGCTTCGCGCAAGGTGTAGATGCCGCCCAACGCCGTCGCTGGCGTGCGCCCTGCGGAACCGCCCAATGCCAATGGTTTACCCGTGATAACACCGGGTTCGCGCCAGCCCATCAATGTTTCATACTCATCAATCATCCACGCCATAATTTGGGGGTTGGTATTGACATCTGGAGCAGGAATATCTTGATTTATGCCGACATGGCGGGCAATGTTACGCATGTAGCCGCGACTGAGCCGTTCCAGTTCATCTTGGGACATATCACGCGGGTCACAAATGATGCCACCTTTTGCGCCGCCGAGCGGAATATCAGCAACGGCCGTTTTCCATGTCATCCATGCGGACAACGCACGCACAGTATCAATCGTCTCATCAGGATGGAAACGAATGCCGCCTTTTGCAGGGCCACGCGCATCATTATATTGCACACGGAAGCCCTGAAAGACTTTCCGCGTGCCATCATCCATCTTAATCGGAATGGTGAAATGAAGTTCACGCATTGGCACGCGCAAAAATTCACGCATGGCTGGGTCTAATTGCAATACATCAGCTGCCTCATCGAACTGTGCCTGTGCAATTTTGAAAGGGTTAAGTGTTTCAGTCACGAGATTGTTCTCCTTTGGTAAAAATGGGAAATAGAGATGCCTTTCCAATCGAAAAACATCAGTCAATAAATTTTGCAGGTATTATCGTGAATGAAGGCACAATCGTAAAAAAGGGGAGCAGTGTGGGCAACGCTCTTCTCGTTCAGCAGTCGTAAATCCATCGAAAAACACCTGTCTGTTATTAAAAGCAATCACCCGACTAACGGGAAGCGATAGTGTCCTAAAAAAGCGTGCTTCCGTCAAATAAGTCACCCTACGAAACAGGGCGATTGCAAAATCAAGCAACGTAGGGGAGGGGTGGGCGGACAACAATTTAGCTATGAAGAACGGCCGCCACCTCCACCCATCTCGCCCTGAATCCGAATTATTTTGTACATAAATACGCGGTAGATGGTGTGCAGGGTGAGATGGCGCGGAATGAGAGCCTTCTGTTTTGCGGAACGCCTATCCGCGCCATCCCACCCATACGAAAAATCGCTTAAATTTAGAATTGTTTATGACTTTGGAATCACCCTGCCCTACGAAATATAGCTCCATCCCCTATCTCCTGTATACTCCCCGCCATGCACAAAAAATTGTTAACCCAACGCTATATATTCTGGTTTTGGCTGCCGATGTTCGCTTCATGGTTGCTGATGACCGCCGAAGGACCGCTCATCAGCGCATTCACCAATCGCCTGCCCAATGAAGTGATTATGCTCGCCGCACAAGGCATCGTCATCAGCCTCTCCGTCACCATCGAAAGCCCAATTATCAATCTACTGGCAACCTCCACCGCCCTCGTCAAAGACCGCGCCTCCTACCTGATCATGCGCCGATTCACCATTCATTGGATGATCGGTCTGACCATCATTTCGGTGCTAATCGCCTTCACCCCTCTATTCGATTTAGTCGTCGTGAAAGCATTAGGCACGCCGCCAGAAGTTGCCGTCTGGGTGAAGCCCGGTATGCAAATCATGATCTTCTGGAGCGCAACCATCGGTTGGCGGCGATTTTTACAGGGGATATTGATCCATTTTGGGCATACGCGCAAAATGGCGTGGGGGACGGGGATTCGGTTAACCGTGTCGGCCATCGTCGTCACCAGCCTGTTTTTCTGGGGGCCATGGGCGGCGGTCATCAATGCGGCGTGGACGTGGATGGCAGGCGTTGTGGCGGAGGCGGCTTATATTACGGTAGTAACATTGCCGTTAATCGAAAAGAAATTCTATGAAAGCAGCCCCGTCGCTAAGGAAACGCTGACATACAGGGAACTATTCTGGTTCCATCTGCCATTAGCCGCTACTTCATTGTTGATGCTGATGGCACAGCCGATGGTCACATTCAGCCTCAATCGACTGCCCGATCCGACCATTTCATTGGCCGCATGGCCGATTTTGTTCCAAATCATGCTCATCAGCCGCGCCGCCGCCCTTGCTTTGCCCGAAGTCATCATCGCCCTCAGCGATGGATTGCCCACGTTCCCATCGCTGCGCCGTTTCAGCGTTTTGATGGCTGGCGGGCTGACCGTATGGATGGCGTTCCTCATCTTTTCCCCGTTGGCCGATTTCTACATCTTCACCGTGCAGGACATGACGGCCGAGACGGGCAGTTTGGTCATCAATGCGCTGCCCCTGTTCTTGTTCTTCCCCGCGATGGCAGCGATAACCTCATGGTTGCGCGGGTTATTGATTAAGAATAGAACAACAACGGCCGTTAATTGGGGCATGGGACTAAATTTATCAACAACGGCCGTTGTTCTTGCCATCGGTCTT
>CAYSDT010000118.1:0-8195 GCA_964429835.1 uncultured Ardenticatenaceae bacterium
TCAGCAATGAATCATCCGATTTAATCCTCTCCGCCGCCCGCTTACGCGAATTTACCGACTGGTACTTGGGCGATGGCTCATCGGCCGACAACCCGCTCATTTCACCGATATTTGCCAATTTACACGATTTACCCCCCATGCTCATTCAAGTTGGCGATGTGGAAATGCTGCTGGATGATTCCATCACCTTTGCCGAAAAAGCCAAAGCCGCTGGTGTCGATGTCACCCTTGATGTGTGGAAAGACATGTTCCACGTTTGGCACGCGCTGGCGGCCATCCTCCCCGAAGGGCAGGATGCTGTGGAGAAGGTTGGGGCGTTTATACAAAATACGGAGAAAAAACAAAATGCTTAAGCGAATATATATTGATAATTATAAATGCTGTGTCAATTTAGACGTTAAGTTTGATTCTATCAACTTATTGCTGGGCGATAATGGGGCAGGAAAATCAACTGTTTTTGAAGTCTTGTTAAAACTTCAAAGTTTAGTAAGCCGTGGGGGCAAAGTTTCTACATTCTTCCCTGCGAGAAATTTAACACGATGGCAGAAAACAAATAAACAACGATTTGAACTTGAGCTAGAGGGTAACGGCGGTACATATAATTATAAATTAGAACTTATACATGAGACCTCCCAACCATCACGCATTTACCAGGAGAGTCTTTCATTTGATAAAAACATTTTAATTGACTTCATTGATGATGAAGTACAACTTTATCTGGATGATGGCTCAACAGATACCAAATACCCATCTCGCTCAGATAACTCAGTGATTACAGCTTTACCTGACCGTCGCAGTAATCCTAAAATAATATGGTTCAAAGAACGATTAAATAAATTTATCATTGTTCGAATTGACCCTATGCAGATAAGGCACGAAAGTGGAGAAGAAAGTGCATTCTTAGATAAGTACAGTCGTAATTTTGTAGATTGGTATCGACAAGTTTCACAAAATCAGGGGAAAATTTTTCAAATTACAAATGCATTGCAAGAAGTAATTGATGGATTTAAGTATTTTGAGTTTGAAAAATCAGGCAAGGATCGCCAACTACTAAAGGTTCAAATTGGTAATTCATCCTATCAGTTCCATGAATTATCAGATGGACAACGGGTTTTAATCATACTGTACGCGCTTATTTATTTTGCCCGCAATCACGAATATACGTTGTTCATTGATGAACCAGGGAATTTCGTCTCTCTGCCAGAAATTCAACCATGGCTTTCTACTTTATATGATTTTTGCACTGATGGAGAATTACAGTCGATCATCATTTCACACCATCCAGAGTATATCAATTATCTTGCTGGCTCTGTTGGCTTGTGGTTTGAGCGTAAGCAAGATGCACCTGTTCGCGTAACGGCCGTTTCCGATGAAAACAACTTCGATATTGCAGAACTGGTCGCACGGGGGTGGCTGCATGAGTAGACGTAAAATCAATTTGCTCATTGTGTGCGAAGATTTACAGCAAAGCACATTTGCCAGACGCTATTTAATCAAGCGCGGATTTAATCAAAGGAAAATCCGTGTCAAACACAATCCTTCTGGTAGAGGGGCTGGCGAGCAGTTCGTTCGTCAACAGCTGATTCAGGAAATCAAATTACACCGTCGTCAAAGAAGTTATGGAAAAGGGGGAAATACGCTTATTGCTATGATCGATGCAGATAAAATGAGTGTACAGGAACGCCTAAACCAAATTGACAAAGAGCTTACATCGGCTGGGCTTGAAAGCATAAAGTTAGATGAAAAAATTGGTATTTTTGTGCCAAAGCGCAATATCGAAACATGGATTGAATATGCTGATACGCTCAATATAGATGAAACGGTCGCTTATCCAAAGTCGAAAAAGCCTAGCAGTTGCAAACATGAAATAGATTCATACATCAATACGATATGCAAAACAGGGCTTCCACCGAATGCACCATCGTCACTTGTTCATGCTTGCGATGAGTTGGATAAAATTCTGTGACAACTTATGACGTTCATCAGTATCTTCTCAATATTTCGGGGTAACCTGACAGGTTTTTCTACGACACTCGTGTAAAACAAGAGGCATCATTGAAACCTGACGGATAAGGTAATATCTGTCAGGTCTTGTCCATGATTTATTGGGAAGATACGTTCATCAAATCAAATGAGGTAAATTAATGCAACAAAAATTATTAACAGTTACGCAAGCCAGTACATGGGCAACCACACATTTACAAAAGCAAGTATCACCATCCAATATATCTTATCTGATTCAATACGGCCGTGTGCCTAAAATTATTAAAGATGGCACCACCCATGTGTCTCAAAAGGATTTACATCGCTACTATAAATCCTATACAGGAGCGCGAGAAGTAAATTGGAAAGAAAAACTAGGCGATGATGTCAATTGGGAATTATCCTTTGACCGTCTGCGTGAAAAAGATACAACAAAGCATGTACACCGACTTCACCCGTATAAAGGAAAATTCATACCACAACTTGTTGCCTATTTTTTGGATCAGCATACAGATGAATTCAAAAAAGATGTTTATTTCCAACCTGATGATATTATTCTGGACCCATTTTGTGGTAGCGGCACCGCATTGGTACAAGCAAATGAGTTAGGAATGCACGCCATTGGGATAGATGTTTCTGCCTTTAATGCCATGATCACAAATGTAAAAGTTGGTTCATTCGATTTATCTGACTTAGAAAATGAAATTGAGCGTATAACCAATGCTCTGTTATATTTTGAACCAAGTGCTAATGCCCGTGAATTTGAGATTCGTTTACTTGATGAGTTAGCTCAATTTAATAAGGATTACTTTCCATCGCCAGAATACAGACGAAATATCCGCACAGGTGAAATTAACTTCAAACAATATGGCCCACAAAAGGAGCTTGAATTTTTACCCATTTATCAAGAGTTATTGTCACAATATCATGTCCAATTACAACAAGATAAAGAGGGGAATTTTCTGGACAAGTGGTATTTGCGCCCCATTCGAAATGAAATTGATTTTATTTTTGAGTTGGTTAAACAAATTAAAAATCCGCAAACAAAGAAAATTATTGCTGTCATTCTTAGTCGAACAATGCGTTCTTGCCGTGCAACGACACATGCCGATTTGGCGACATTAGTTGACCCAATTTCAACAACTTATTATTGCCATAAGCATGGAAAAATCTGCAAACCCCTTTTCTCAATGTTAAGTTGGTGGGGGCGGTATAGCAAGGATACCGTAAAGCGTTTATTGATCTTTGATGAATTAAAAACAAACACACAGCAAATTTGTTTGACAGGCGATTCGCGTGTCATAGATATTTTTGATTCGCTTTCACGCAAGCAGCCTGAATTAGCAAAAATGGCACGGGAGAAAAAAATAAAGGGGATTTTTTCAAGTCCTCCGTATGTTGGGCTTATTAACTACCATCAACAGCACGCTTATTCTTATGATTTGTTTGGGTTTGAGCGGCGAGACAGCTTGGAAATTGGTCCATTATTCAAAGGGAAAGGTAAGGCCGCACGAGAATCATATATACAAGGGGTTGCTGATGTATTAAGGAATAGTCGTCAATATCTTGCAGATGATTACGACGTGTTTTTAGTTGCAAACGACAAATTCAATATGTATCCACGAATTGCAGAACTATCGAATATGACAATTGTGAATCGGTATCGCCGCCCCGTCTTAAATCGAACAGAGCGTGATCGGGCAGCATATGCAGAGACAATTTTTCATCTAAAGGAGGCTTCTTAAAATGGGATTAAGTGCATCAAAAAAAGAACAAGTACAAAATGTTATCGTAGAGAGTATTCGCACAAAGTTAGAACGATACAACCCAGAAACGAAATATATGCCATTTCATCATCATTTACTTGGCAAAGATCGTATGGCTTTGTTTTCTTTTATTCAGTCGCTAAATACCACGTTTGGAACATCAATTTATGAACCTGTGGCAATTGCATTGGCAGACGGCCGTTTCAAACATGCATCCTCACAAGTAAAACCTTATAAATTTATCAGCAAAGATGTTCAGTTTCAAATCCAAGAAATTATGGATGACCTAACGGCTGGTGCAGTACAAGTTAATAAACTGCAAGAAACTGAGGATTTACGACAAGTCTGTCAAACGGGCGAATTCAAAAGCGTAAAATTAACAAAAGTAGACATCTGGTTAGAGACCTTTGACGGTACGCTATATCTGATCGATATGAAAACAGTCAAACCAAATAAAGGGGCTTTTCAGAAATTTAAGCGAACATTGCTAGAGTGGACAGGGGCAGAGTTAGCTCGAAATCCTCATGCACAGATTAATACACTGATTGGTATCCCTTACAATCCATATTATCCTAAACGGTATGAACGTTGGGCAATGGACGGAATGTTGGATCGTAACCATGAAGTTAAAGTTGCAGAAGAACTATGGGATTTTGTCGGGGGCAAGGGGACATATAATGATTTGCTAGATTGTTTTGAACAAGCTGGAATTGAATTACGCTCTGAACTAGATAAGTATTTCCAACGATTCGCCTAACATCTCTCGTGTCAAATAAAGCAGATAAAAAACAAAAAGGATGTGTACGCGGGCTGATTATACTCGTGGAATTAGCCCTTGTTGGCGTGTTGTTCGCCATCATCGGTGTGATTGGGGCATATGTTTATTTCAGCGACCAACTTGCCGATGAAATTGAAGAAGTGGCCGTCTATCAAGGGCAGGGATTGGGCGGTACACCCCGTTTTTACGACCGCAACGGCGAATTGCTGTTCGAGATGACAACCATCGAGAAGCGGCGGGCGTTGGCGTATGACGAAATCCCAACTGACCTCATCAATGCCACCGTTGCCGTTGAAGATGACAGTTTTTGGACAAATATGGGCATCGATCCGATGGCGATTGGGGGCGCAATCGTCAGTAATTATCGCAACGACGGCCGTCCAGTTGGAGCCAGCACCATCACCCAACAACTTGTGCGCCACATCGCATTTGATTATGAAGATCGGGTGGGGGTAAATTACGAACGCAAGTTAAACGAGATATTTCTGGCTGGCATAATGACCCAGCAGCGCAGCAAAAAGGCGATCATTCAGTTGTATTTGAATGAGATTTACTACGGTAATTTGGCGTATGGAATCGAAGCGGCGGCGCAGACTTATTTTGGCAAAACGGCCGTTAATCTTAACCTCGCTGAAGCCACCTTTTTAGCTGGCCTGCCCCAATCCCCCGTCCAATTAGACCCCTACACGAATTTTGAAGCCGCAAAAGCGCGGCAAGAACTTGTCGTCGATCTAATGCTGGATGAAGGATACATCGACGAAATTGATGCAGCCGTTGCCAAAGGTGCGCCGCTCCACATCCAGCCCCGCATTTCGCTGAACGAAGAAGCGGCCGATTCTGTTTTGCAAGCCCCGCATTTTATTTTATATGTGCAACAGGAGTTGGAACGGCGATACGGTTCGCGAGCGGTGGCACAGGGGGGATGGCAAATCACGACCAGTTTAGATATGGGGATGCAAAATATGACCCAATCGGCGGCGCGGGCGTGGATTACGGAGCGTTCAGCGGCGCATGATGTCACCAACGCGGCGACGGTTATTTTGAAACCATCAACGGGCGAGATATTGACAATGATGGGCAGTTTGAACTACTTTGACGACAACATTGACGGTCAATTTAACATGACGCTGGAGCCGCGCCAGCCGGGCAGCAGCATCAAACCCATCACTTACGCGGCGGCGATGGAGCGCGGCTGGAGTACGGGCGATGTGCTGTGGGATGTGCCAATTAAGCTGGATTTGGGCGGCGGGCAGGAGATGATTCCGGTCAATTACGACGGCCGTTATCATGGCCCAGTCCTGTTGCGCGACGCGCTGGCAAACAGTTACAACATCCCGCCAATTCAGTTAATTCGAGATATTGGGGTGACGGAATTCATCCGCACGGCTAACACGATGGGGCTGGAATCGCTGAAAGAGGGATCATCGTATTATGGCTTAGCGTTGACGCTGGGCGGCGGTGAAGTGCCGCTTTTGGAAATGACCCGTGCGTATGCGACGCTTGCCAATATGGGCAAACGGCCGCATCTAACCAGCATTTTGAAAATTACGGACAGTCGCGGCAACGTCATTTTTGATGCGGCGGGACAACAAGTGCCGCCAGCAAATGCCATCACCCCCAGCGTGGCGTACATCATCACCGACATTTTGGATGATGACGCGGCACGACTGCCAGCGATGGGATACGGCAATCCGTTGGAGTTGCCCTTCCCAGCGGCGGCCAAAACGGGGACGACGAACGATTTTCGGGACAATTGGACGATGGGGTACACGCCGAATGTCGTCGTTGGCGTGTGGGTTGGAAACACAAACGGCCGTTTAATGAATGATTCCTCTGGTTTATACGGCGCAGCCCCGTTATGGCGGCAATTGATGGAAACGATCAAAGCCGACGAACGCATGATGTCACTTTTGTCCGTGAACGGCGAACCCGCACCAGAGCAATTTCCCCTGCCCGCTGGCATTGAAAATCGGTATGTGTGCTTGCCGCAGGGAACGGGCGGCAGCAGTTGCACCGCCAGCCGCGAAGAGCTTTTTGCCATCAACACGCCGCAACGGGGGACAAATCATGTCGGTTACAACACCTATTCACAAGAAAATTTGGGGGCGTGGACGTTGAACACGCGCCCCATCACCGCCGCAGAGGCCGCCCGCGTGCCGCGTGAACCGCTGGACGATGGAACCATCCCGCCCGCACCGTCTACTTGCGTTGTCAATACATTGCGGGATGTGGATGGGGCTTCGCGCCGCTTATATCTGCCTGTGCCGCCGTTTTACCCCGACGAAGTGCGGGCGCGGATTTGGGCGGCGGGGCGGTATCGAATGGCTCCTGAATCGGTTTGTTCGTCGGCAAGTCGGCCAGTGGCGACGGCCGTTCCTGCTCCTGTACAAACGGCCGTTCCCCCAACCGCGCAACCCTAATTAACAGCATAAAGAATCTCGTTGTATTATCCTGTACAATACTGTACAGGATAGTGCAACGAAACAGAACAGATGGAGGGAAAGTAGCCTCTATCATTACCCAACTACACAGAAGGAGATACGATGTCTAAAATTTATTTTGATACAGATGCTGATTTAAGTTACATAGAAGGAAAAACCATCGCCATTTTGGGCTATGGCAATCAAGGGCGATCCCAAGCGTTGAATTTACGCGATAGCGGGTTGGATGTGATCGTGGGCAGCCGCGAAGATGGGTCAGCGGTGCAAGCGCGTGAAGACGAGTTTGCCGTTTATGGCTGGGCAGAAGCAGTCGCCCGCGCCCAAATCATCTTTTTGCTCATCCCAGATGAAATTATGCCCCAATTTTATGACGACTACATCCAGCAAGGGTTAGACAAACATGATATGCTCGTTTTTGCCAGTGGCTACAACATTTTTTATGGATTCATGCAACCATCTTCCAGCACAGATGTCGTAATGTTAGCCCCGCGCATGATTGGGCATGGCGTTCGCAGCACTTATGTAGAAGGGCAAGGCTTCCCCAGCCTCATCGCTGTGGAGCAGGATGCAAGCGGGCAAGCACTTGACCGCTTGTTGGCGTTGTCCAAAGCGGTTGGCACGACGCGGATGGGAGCCATCCTTTCCAGTTTTGAAGAGGAGACGGTGGTAGACCTTTTCAGCGAACATCTCAGCCCGCTATATGCCATCCGCCGCCATTTCGAGGCGTTGACCGAAGCGGGATATAACCCGTGGGTGGCAATTCTGGAGCTTTACGGCTCTGGCGAAGGGGTTGAAATTAACAAGGCGTGCGTGGAACAGGGGCTTTGGGCGCAAATCACAACCCATTCTCGTACCAGCCAGTACGGGCAAGATGTATACGGCCGTATTTCTATAGAAGCTGACACTGCTGAAAAAGCACGATTGCATGGTATCATTAATCACATCAAAGATGGGAGCTTTGCGAAAGAGTGGGCATTGGAACAGCAGGCGGGTGAGCCAATGTTCCAACGCATTCGCGCTGAAAATTTAAAGCACCCGCTCGTCGAAGCGGAAGATGAACTGTACAAGTTGTTAGGGCGACGGGAATAATGGGCATGGCAACACCATGCCCCTACGAGAAACACGGCGGATAAATCCGCTGCTACATTTGCAAAATCGGCCTTCGCCGACTGGGTTTTAGTCGGCGAAGGCCGACTTTGCAGCCGTAGGCGCGAATTTATTCGCCAG
>CAYSDT010000119.1:0-5089 GCA_964429835.1 uncultured Ardenticatenaceae bacterium
AACTCATAATTCACCTTTCTAGCTTACGCATTTAACTGTTTCAAGTACAGGGCATGGCGACACCATGCCCCTACCGTAGGGGTTTGGCGTTGCCAAACCCGCCTCTGTTCTACACCGCAATCGGTGCTTTAATACGCGGATGGAATTGATACCCTTCCAGCGTGATGTCTTCGTAACGGAATTGGAATAAATCGTTAATTTCACGATTCAAACGCAGTTGTGGCGATGGGTACGGCTGGCGTGACAGTTGCCTGTCCACCTGTTCCAAATGGTTGACATAAAGATGTGCATCTCCCAATGTATGCACCAACTCGCCCAGCCCGTACCCCGTCACCTGCGCGATCATCATCGTCAACAGCGCGTAGGAGGCGATGTTGAATGGTACGCCCAAGAAAATGTCGGCACTGCGTTGGTATAGTTGGCACGATAGTTTGCCATCGGCCACATAAAACTGCATCAGCAGGTGGCACGGCGGCAACGCCATCTCGTCCAGTGCGCCGACGTTCCACGCGGAGACGATGTGGCGGCGGGAGTCGGGATTGTGGCGCAAGCTGTCAAGCAGGAGGGTGATTTGGTCAATTAAACGGCCGTTTTCCCCCTTCCACGACCGCCATTGCGCCCCATAAACCGGCCCCAATTCCCCATCTTCATCCGCCCATTCGTCCCAAATCGTTACCCCATTTTCATGCAGGTAGGCGATGTTGGTATCGCCACGCAAAAACCACAATAGCTCATGCACGATGGAACGAAAATGCACTTTTTTTGTGGTGACAAGCGGGAATTCCGCCGCTAAATCAAAGCGCATTTGATAGCCGAAGACGCTCAGCGTTCCCGTCCCTGTGCGATCACCTTTGCGAACACCGTTCTCTTTCACATACTGCATTAAATCGAGATATTGTTTCATGGGCATATTTTAGCGTAAGTATAAGTGCGTTGCACCCGTAAGGTGCATCGCACTTACACTTTAAGCAAGCGGGAAATAATTTATCCGCTAAAATAGGCGCATTGATTCTTTAACACAGGAGTGACTTATGGGACGCTTTAGAAAAAAATCAGACAAACAAGAGCTAACACCAGAACAGATGGCGGCTCGGAGAAAGGCGATGGCGGCCAAGAAAGCGGCGGCCGAAAGTGCAAAAGAAAAAGAGATGATCGCGCAATTGCGGGTGACTGATCCGCTGTTGACCAGATTGGTTGCTGAGGGGTCAGAAATTCCCCGTCAGCGCGGACTTGTCAGCGATGATCAGGAAGCCGCCTTGCGTTTGCAAATTCAAGTGGCGGATATGATTCGCAAGAAGGTGCTTGCCCCCGACTTATCCCTCGATTACCCGTTGGAACGTACCCCAGAACGGGAAACGGCGGCGCAAAAGGCGATTGAACAGTTGGTTAAAAACGGCCGTGTTCAAATCCCATCCAGCCTTAACGAAGACGAGTTCTACACCAATACGATGTACGAAATTTTCGGATTCGGCCCCCTTCAACGCTTCATCGACAACGATGACATCACCGAAATTCTTGTCAACGGCCCATTCATCATTTTTATTGAGCGCAAAGGGATGTTGCTTGAATCCGGCTACAAATTTGCTGATGACGATCATGTTGAACGCATCGTCAAGCGCATTGTGTTGCCATTGGGGCGCATTGCCGATTCCGAACACGCGCTGATTGATGCCCGTTTGCCCGATGGCTCTCGTGTAAATGCCGTCTTCCGCCCCGTCGCCATTGATGGCCCCAACATGAGCATCCGTAAATTTTCCAAAGACAAGCTCACGATGGAGGATCTCATCTCCTTTGGTTCGCTCACGCCCGATATGGCACGTTTTTTGGAAGCAATTGTTGTTTCGCGTCAAAATATCGTCGTTTCAGGCGGGACGGGGTCTGGCAAGACGACGCTCATCAACTGTTTGTCAGAATACATTCCCGAAAATGAGCGCACCGTCACCATTGAAGATGCGGCCGAATTGCAGTTCAAACAGCGCAACGTCGTGCGCTTGGAAACAAAAAAGCCAACCCCCGATGCCCCCGCCGAAATTACGATTCGGGATTGTGTGCGGAATGCGTTGCGTATGCGCCCCGAACGCATTGTCGTTGGCGAATGTCGCGGCGGTGAAACGCTGGATATGCTGCAAGCGATGAATACGGGGCATGATGGCAGTATGACGACCGTTCACTCTAATGATCCACGCGCCTGCATCGGCCGTTTGGAAACATTGGTGCTGATGGCTGGCATGGATATGCCAATTGACGTGGTGCGCCGTCAAATTGCTGGCTCCGTCACCTTCATCGTGCAAGCGGCTCGTCTGCGTGATGGCAGTCGTAAAATCACAAACATCACCGAAATTGAAGGGATGGAAGGGGATGTGGTTGTGTTGACTGATATTTTCAAATTTGAAGATGAAGGCGAAGGGGCGGATGGCAAGGTGAAGGGACATCATGCACCAACTGGCATTCGTCCGCGTTGTGATCCTGTTTTCAAGCAGTATGGCGTGAAATTGCCATCGACCATTTACATTGCGAAATAGATAGAGAACAGGAATTCTTGGTAGTGGGGTTTGGCAACGCCAAACCCCTACGGTAGGGGCATGGCGTTGCCATGCCCACAGGGTTACTTATGGAAAATAAAGCAGAACAGTTACAAACGGCCGTTTCCTATTTAAGTTCAGTTTTGGACGAAGGCTCGCTCGTTCCCCGTTACGACGAGGCCACGCGGCGCGAGATTGCCGCCGCCCTCATCGCCTTGTTGGAAAAAGTAGCGAACCTGCCCGATGGCACGCCTGAACATTTGGTGCAAGCAACGGCCGTTCGTGCCATCATCCACGCGCAAGAGCAGGTTGAGCAAAGCAAAGCGACTGGCGACCCCGAAAGCAACAAGCGCAAAGCGGAGTTGGCATTCGGCGTGCAAGGGCATCGGCTGGGCGAATGGTATAGCGATGACGGCTTGGAATACGAAGCGATTTGCACCCATTGTCAAGGCGTTGTCTACGCCAATGCGAGTGGTTATTACGGTTTTCGACTCAAGAATTGCACTGATAAAGACGATATTGCTGAATCAACCCTTGATGAAGGCACATTATTGGCCTTATGGGATATGGGAACATCATGAACCGATATAATTGGACACTGATTGCACAGATGAACACTGATAAAAACCATACGAAGTCAATCAGTGTAATCAGCGTAATCAGTGTCCTAACCCTTCTTTTATTTCTTGTTGGCTGTGGTGCGGATAGTTTGCCAGAATTGTCGGCTGAGGAATTGGTCAGCAAAACGGCCGTTTCCCTCCAAAACCATCCCCACGCCAACTTCGCCATCGAACGACAAGGCGCACCCGCCTACGTTGACCCCGATCACACCCTCGCCTTTCGCCGCGCCGAAGGGCAATACCAAGCACCAGATAAAGCAAAAGCGGCCGTTCGCATCATCGCGCCGGGCATCGTCGCCGATGTGGATGTTATTTCCATCGGCAACATCCAATGGCAGACAAATGTGCTGACGGGCGAATGGGAAGAGTTGCCTCCCAATTGGGGCTTCAACCCCGCCGTCCTTTTTGACCCCGAAACAGGGCTGCAAGCAATTTTAGCCAATGATTTACATGACGTAACCGTCATCGGCACCGAAAAACTGGATGGAATTGATGGCGAGTTATACGCCGTAAAAGGTACAGCTTCTGGCGAACATTTATCAGCGATGAGCGGCGGGTTGATTGAGGCCGAAACGGCCGTTGTCCACCTCTGGATCGCGCCCGAAACTTTCGACTTACGCCGCGTCACCGTCACCGAACCGATGGCTGACGGTGAGGAAGACCGCGTGTGGGTTGTCGATTTTGAATTTGGGGAAGAAACGGCCGTTATTGAACCACCGGGATGAGATGAGGAGCAGGGGAGAGGGGGAGATGAGGAGAAACAGTTCTCCCCTGCTCCCCCTCTCCCCTGCTCCCCTGCCCCCCCGCTCCTTGCGAGGAAATTATGAATACAATTACAAACGGCGGCGTGACAAGCGCGGCGGGATTTATGGCCGCGACGACTGCGGCCAACATTAAGTACACAAATCGGGATGATTTAGCCATCGTTAGTAGCGAACGCGATTGCAGCGCGGCGGCGATGTTCACGCAAAACCAAGTCGCCGCCGCGCCTGTTTTGGTTGACAAAGAGGTGATGGCGACTGAACCGAAGCTACGCGCCGTTGTCATCAATGCGGGCAACGCCAACGCTTGCACAGGCCAGATTGGGATGGAAAATGCGCGTCAAACGCAAGCGGCATCTGCTGCCGCCATTGGCTGCGATCCATCGCAGGTTCTGGTCATGTCTACGGGGGTGATTGGCGTGCAATTGCCGATGGACAAGATGAGCGCGGGCATTCGCGCCGCCGTCCCCCATCTTTCCCCCGCCAACGGCAACGCCGCCGCCTGCGCCATTATGACGACGGATACGGTTGAAAAAGAAACGGCCGTTTCTATCCAAATCGACAACAAAACCGTCACCATCGGCGGCATGGCGAAAGGCGTGGGCATGATTCACCCCGACATGGCGACGATGCTGAGCCTGCTGACCACCGACGCGGCCATCGCCCCCGCCCTGCTGGATGGGTATTTGAAAACGGCCGTTTCCCACAGTTTCAATCGCATTTCCATTGACGGCGACACCAGCACCAACGACACCGTTCTGCTGCTTGCCAACGGTGCAAGCGGGGTGGCGATTGGGGATGGGAATGCGGCGTTTGAACGGGCATTAACGGCCGTTTGTACCACATTAGCCCACAAAATCGTGCGCGACGGCGAAGGGGCGACCAAATTTGTCGAAATCGCCGTCACGGGGGCGATGGATGACAAAGCCGCCCACACCATCGCCAACACCATCGCCATTTCGCCGCTCGTGAAAACCGCATTTGCGGGCAGTGATGCCAACTGGGGACGCATTATGATGGCCGCCGGCCGCGCTGGCGTACCCTTCGATCAACACCAAACCGAACTCTGGATCGGGGTCGATGGTGACGGGCTTTGCCTTGTCGCCACTGGCACACCAACCGACTACGCCGAAGCGGACGCAGCCGCCATCTTCGCCCAACCCGCCTTCAAAATCCACCTCATCAT
>CAYSDT010000119.1:5189-8175 GCA_964429835.1 uncultured Ardenticatenaceae bacterium
AACTTGCACAGTGAACCCACAACATATAGAAGAAGCCGCGCTGAATGCGTGGCCTGCATTGCAGACGAACTTTTACGACGGCTGGCTGATGCGGACGGCGAATCGGTACACAAAACGCGCCAATTCCGTCACCCCGCTTTATGATGCCATCGGCATCCTGCCGCTTGGTGAAAAAATCGGCCACGTTGAAGCGTTCTATCGCAACGAACAACAACGGCCGATTTTCAGATTGCCATCTTTTGTAGAGCTTGATGGATTGGATGGGCGACTTGCCGATCTTGGCTATCAAAAATTAGATTTAACCAGTGTGCAAACGCTCGATCTTAGCTATTGCGGCGCAATCGGTTCTGATCGTGCCTGCATTTTGCCAAGCTATTCAGGCATGGAGTCATGGCTCGGCTCATTTCATCAGTTATCAGGCGATCATCGCTCCGACGCAGAAACCCATCAACGGTTGCTGGAAAACATTCGGGGCGAAACGTGCTACATGGTGCTGATGGTCGAAGGCGAGGTGGTTGCGTGCGGGCTGGCGGTGGAAAGCGGCGGGCTGGTCGGCATTTTCGATGTCGTCACCGCGCCTGAGCATCGGCGCAAGGGGTATGGGCTGGAATTGATGGAGGCGTTGCTTGAGTGGGCGGTCAATACACACGCTCATCATGCGTATTTGCAGGTGATGCTTGATAATCAGCCTGCTTTAACTTTATATAAAAAACTGAGATTCAAGGAGCTTTACCGTTATTGGTATCGAGCGGGAGATGAGGAGAGGGGGAGATGAGGGGCAGGGGAGATGAGGAGATAAGGTCTCCTTTGCTCCCCTGCTCCCCCTCTCCCCTGCTCCCCTGCTTCCTGAAGGGAAAAATATGAGCAAATTATGGGGCGGCCGTTTCGCCAAAAAAACGGATGAAATTGTACGATTATTTAATGATAGTTTGCCGTTTGACCAACGGTTATACGCGCAAGACATCGCGGGCAGTATCGCGTGGGCGCGGGGGTTGGTTGGCGCGGGGATTCTGACCGATAGGGAGGCGGAAACCCTTGTTGAAGGGTTGGAACAGGTGCTGGATGAGTTTGAAAACGGCCGTTTTCAATTCGCAGAAGGGGATGAAGACATTCACACCGCCGTCGAACGCCGCCTGACGGAGATCGTCGGTGATGTTGGCGGCAAACTGCACACGGGGCGCAGTCGCAACGATCAAGTCGCCACCGATTTCCGCCTGTGGACGATGGACGCGATTCGCCAACTGCAAACGTGGGTACGCGACTTGCAAATGGCGATGATTGACAACGCCGAAGCCGACCTCAATCTGCCGATGCCCGGCTACACCCATCTGCAACACGCGCAACCCGTGACGTGGGGGCATTTCATGCTCTCGCACTTTTGGCCGTTGCAACGGGATTGGCAACGATTGGAGGAGCTATGGGAAGAAACGGCCGTTTCCCCCCTTGGTTCAGCCGCCCTTGCAGGCACAGCGTACCCCATCGACCGCCAAGCCATCGCCGCCGAACTTGGCTTCCACAGCATCAGCCAAAACAGCCTCGATGCCGTCTCTGACCGTGACTTTGCCGCTGGCTTCCTGTACGCCGCCACGATGATCAGCCTGCATCTCAGCCGCCTGTCGGAACAGTTGATTTTGTTCAACAGTGCAGAATTTGGCTTCATTCGCATTGATGATGGCTTCTCGACTGGCTCCAGCCTGATGCCCCAGAAAAAGAACCCTGATACATTGGAATTGACGCGGGGGAAAAGCGGCCGTTTATTGGGGGATCTCGTCGGCTTATTGACAACAATGAAAGGGTTGCCTTCCACCTACGATAAAGATTTGCAGGAAGACAAAGAGCCTATTTTCGACGCACTGGACACGCTGAGCATGACATTGCCCGTCATGGCTGGCCTGCTCCGCACGCTCGGCTTGCGCCCCGAACGGATGGAAGCGCAATTAGAGCCGACCTTATTGGCGACGGATTTAGCTGATTATCTGGTCAAAAAGGGGATACCGTTCCGTACTGCCCATCATCTGGTTGGTGAAGTGGTGCAAACGGCCGAAAATCAAAACGTCCCCATCACCGCCCTGACGCTGGCCGATTTTAAGGCGATTAGCGACCAGTTTGGCGATGATGTGATGGGATTATTCAACTTCCAAGCGTCCCTCGCCAGCCGCACGGTCACGGGTGGTACTGCGCCAGCGGCGTTGCAAAAGCAGGTGGCGGCGGCATGGGAAACAATTAACAATTAACAAAAAACGATCCGCCTGTTGACGGATCGTTTTTTGTTTTTCGTTGATTGTTGGCTGTTGATTGTTTCTTTTTGTGGGGATAAACGGCCGTTTGCATGGCAACAATGGATTTATGCTATACTCTGTCTATAAAGTAATATGACTGATTTACTTTGCAAATAATCATTGTTCAAAGGATGGAAACTTAATGTTACAGTATAATTTTGGCTGGGATCCAGCTAAAGAAAGAAAAAACATTCGTAAACACAAGATTACTTTTCAACGAGCAACTGCCGTTTTTCGCGATCCGAATCAAGTTACCATTTATGATGAAGAACACAGCACAAAAGATGAAGATCGCTGGATAACTATCGGTATAGACGGTATGGGTACGTTACGAGTTGTAAGCCATACCTTTGAAGAGACCAATGAACAATCATTTAAAATACGCATTATTTCAGCACGAAAAGCAACTAACGCTGAGATAAATCAATACAAAGAAGGTATATAATGAAAGCAGAATATGATTTCTCCAAAGGGACACGAGGCAAATTCTATCAACCTGATGCTGTGTTTAACTATCCCGTTTATCTTGAGTCAGATGTAAACGAATTTATGAATAAATTAGGAAAAGAGCGGGGCAGTGATATTCAGACACTAGTTAACGAGTGGCTTAGAGCCAACATTCAGGTGTTACAGGGTGTTCCACAAGCGTATTAAACGGCCGTTTTCCCCTCCTCTCCGCGATAATTTGGGTAAAAACGGCCGTTTGC
>CAYSDT010000120.1:0-4579 GCA_964429835.1 uncultured Ardenticatenaceae bacterium
CATTCAAGATGCTGTTGATAATGCCAACGCACATGATGTCATTCAATGTGAAGCTGGAACGTACAGCGAAAATATCATAATTGATACCCCCGTTACGTTGCGAGGGGCTGGTAGCGATTGCAGCGATGCCACAACCAGTACAATCATACAAAAAGCGGACAATACGCCCGTGGTCACGTTAGCTGCATCAGGAACTGTTGCTGACCCCCTATTACTACAAAATTTGTGCATACAACCCCAAGAGGTTTTTGGCATTGACGTGCCAAGCGGCGGCAGTCCAGTATCGAATGTGACACTGGATAACGTGACCGTGCGCGGAACCAACCCCAAAACAGGCGAAAATGAACGAGGGCTTGTCGTCGGCGCGACAGCGACGCTTAGCAATTTGATTGTCACCGACTCTGCATTTGATCATCTTGCTTATGGCTGGTATTTCCATAAAGAAATGACATTGGTTGATAGCAGCACCGTTGAGAATGTGACCGTTACCAATACCAGTTTTAGTTACAATGACGCAAAAGGAATCTATGTCGAAAAATTATCTAATGCGACATTCAATGGCGGTGTCGTAGAGGGTAACGGCACATTCACAACATTTTGGAATGCGGCTTGGAATGGTGGCTTTGATATTAATCTCAAGGATGGCAATTACCAAAATCTGACTTTTGATGGAATGACGTTCACCAATAACGGTCTAAACACGGAGCATGGTGTCGCTTTAATGGTTAAAGCCCGAGATGATGGCGCATCTTACTCCATCCGCCCAGCAACATTAAATAATGTTCTTATTCAAAATAACAGGTTCAGCAATAATGAGCGGGGCATTCGCTTTGGTGAAGTTGATAAAATCAATGCAGGGCCTACAAATGTCACGGTGACACGCAATATTATTAGGGATAATGTACCAACATATAGCGGGGGCAGTGTAGCGGGGGCGGTCATTCTGTTTTCAGGGGGTAATGCCACCGTCAGCGGCAATACAATGAGCGGGAATCCCCGAATTTTTAGTCAAAGTGTCATCACCCACACACTTACCGCTTATGCTAACAACATTACCACATTTACGGATGCGGGGTTGACGAGCGCGGCGGGGACGGTAAACGGCCGTCATAATTGGTGGGGAACATATGGCAGTCAGCCAATGGGAGTAGACAGTGACAGTTGGAATTATCGTTTAGGCGCGGCTGTCGGCACATGGCGCGAAGGAACGCTTGGCAGCGCAACGCTTACCGCCGCCGCTGGCGGCAGTGGTACGGGTATCATTGTCAGTCATGGGCGGGAGCTTGCCAATGTGCCATTCGGGAAAGGTATTGATCCGTATGCCAGCGCGATGTGTTCCGATTATTATGATTTCTTTGTCTTGAACGCCAGTGGCGACTGGACGGTAAGTGTTCCTGTTGATGCTGGCACAAATTGCACCGATACCATTACAGATAAGGCACTTTATCAATTTGCGTTAAGCGGCACGATGCCTGATACGGCCTGTGTAGGTGGCGCATGTTGGGGTGTGCCTGCTGGAGTTGGCGCAAATGTGCGTCAATTAGAGGTGACGGGTGATGCGGCAATTACCTTGTTGGGCACACCCTTTGTCGCTGGTGATAATACACCAGATAGTAACGACCCAACGGCCGTTTCTCTCTCATCATTCTCCACCACCACCACCCCCATACGATGGCCGTATGCAGGACTGCTTCTTCTTTCCTTCATAACGGGGATCATTTATTGGCAGCAAAAAGAAGATACAAGGAGCGTACAACGATGAAAACCAAAATTCAACACATTGCAAAAGCCATATCGGCCGCTTTTATTGGCCTGCTGTTTTTACTGATTGTTGTAACAAACACCAAAGCCGCCGACCAATGGATGAGCGTGGCATCAGGAGATAAGAGCGTCGCTCCCCCTGAGCAGACGCTGGCATTAACCGTTCTTATCACTGACAGCAGTGGTCCCATCACGGGTGTTGTTGTCAGTTACACCATCGTGCAGACACCGACGGGAGCAACTGGCTATGCAGTTTCTTCTGCCACAGGAACGACTGATATTAACGGCCGTGTTACCACAACGCTGACATTAGGTGATGTGCAAGGGCAATATCTAGTACAGGCAGAAGCCTCCGCCCTGAACAACCCCATCACCTTCACGACAGGCGCGTTTTACGACCAAGCATGGCAAGAGTATGCAAACAATCCCGTTTTTGGGCAGGGAAATGGCGGGCCAAAAGCGTACTATCCCACCGTCATTTACGATACAGACGAGTTTTCAGGGCATGGTGATGCCGCTTGGTACAAAATGTGGGCCAGTGATGGCAGCTATATTAGGGTTACTACGTCCACAAACGGGATTGATTGGTCAACGTCTGTCACATCCACAGGGTTGACAAATCCCCATCATGCACAGGTTGTTTACGATGCTGGTGGCTTTGGTGGAACGGCCGACCATTACAAAATGTGGTACTGGGATATGGACAATCTATACAATATCAACGCCATTCGCACAGCTTCATCCACTGATGGCATTAACTGGTCTAACGATCAAGCTATCACCCAAAGCGTAACATCACCTTTGGTTAGCAACACCCCGCCCGACTGGAATCGGGGGTCGTATGGGCCAGTGAATGTGCGCTATCAATCGGGAGCAATGCCCAATAGTGGCACAAACCCCTTTGATTATTCTTATGTGATGTATTTTGATGCGACAGCAGGCGCGCAAGAGGTGGTTGGATTAGCGTATTCAGCCGACGGTTACTTTTGGACGCGCTATGGGGATGAACCTGTATTAGATATAAGCGATGGGGAATGGGACGGCTCACATCTTGGTTATGGCACAATCATTGATACAGGTGATTTGTATGTCTGGTGGTACTCTGGCGGTACGGGGCGGGTCGATCAAGGCATTGGTTACGCCGTCTCCACTGACGGCATAAATTGGGATAAACGACCAGATGGCCCATTAGCAGGTATTGGCGAACTTGGCGGGGCGGGAAGTTGGAATGAAGGGCGTAACTACACGCCAATGGTCTTGTATGATGCTGGCGGGTTTGGTGGACACGGTGATAGTTCGCGTTGGAAGATGTGGCGTACTGGCAAATCTGATAGTGGTGAGTATTCCATCGGCTACGCGGGCTGGGATGCTGTTCCACCATCTATTTACCTGTCTACACCTCATCCTTTATTAGAAGGGGATAGTGGCAGTACACCACTTATCTTTACAGTCACGCTGTCCATCGCCAGTGATAAACCCGTAACCGTCACCTATGCGACTACTGATGAAACGGCCGTTTCTGGAATTGATTACACCGCCGTTAGCGAAACACTCACCTTCAATCCGGGTGAAATGGTTAAAAATATCGAAGTTCTTGTACTGGGTGACACGCTCTACGAACCTGACGAAACATTTACGATGACGCTGAGCAATCCTGTCAACGCCACTTTGTCCAACAGCCAGACCATCGGCACGATCCAAAATGACGATCCCGCAGCGACAGGTGAACTTCAATTTGCACAAGCCGATTATGCGGTGGCAGAAAATGCAGGGGCGGCAACGATCACCGTTGTGCGTACAGGCGGCAGCAGTGGAGCAACAAGCGTTGATTATGCCACTAGCAATGGCACAGCTGATGGCAATGATTACACACCTATATCAGGCACGCTTGATTTTGCCGACGGGGAGATAAGTAAAACATTCACGATATCCATCACCAATGACATGGTGACAGAGCCTGATGAGACGGTTGATTTGACATTGAGTAATGTGACAAACGGAGCGGCGTTGGGGGTGTTGGAAACGGCCGTTTTAACCATCACCTCACCGATTTATCAACTTTATCTGCCGATAATTGTCACTGACGGAAAATACCAACTTTACCTGCCAATAATCATAAAATAGCCGTATCCAATGGATGCACATTAAGCAAAAAGGGCTGGAGCGTATATGCGCTCCAGCCCTTTTTCTTTATAATGGGGCAAAAAGGAGAAATACAATGGCTTGGATAGAAATGATTCCCGAAGAAGAAGCGACGGGTAAACTGAAAGAAGCGTATGACAAACTGATTGAACCGTGGGGCGGCGTAGATAACATCATGAAAATTCACAGTTTGAACGTGCGCTCCCTGTGGGCGCACTTTGAACTGTATAAAACGATGATGGTCGGCCGTTCTGGCCTGCGCCGCGCCCAGCGCGAAATGATCGCCGTCGTCGTGTCGGCCATCAACAAATGTCATTACTGACTGAACCATCATGGAGCAGGTCTGCTCCGTTTAACCAAAGACGAGGCGCTGGTAGCCCAACTCAAACAGGAATGGCGGCAAGCCGATCTCAATACTGCCAACCGCGCCATGCTCACCTACGCCGAAAAGCTGACGCTGGAGCCGTGGAACATGGTCGAAACCGATGTCATCGCCCTGCGTGACGCAGGCTTCACCGATGCCGATATTCTCGACATCAATCAACTCACAGGCTATTACGCCTATGTTAATCGCTTGGCAGATGGGTTGGGGGTTGGGTTGGAGGGGTTTTGGGAAAAATAAATTGTCAACGAAGTTGGCTAACCATGACTCCCGTTGACAATTGACTATTTATCA
>CAYSDT010000120.1:4679-8080 GCA_964429835.1 uncultured Ardenticatenaceae bacterium
AATTGTCAACGAAGTTGGCTAACCATGACTCCCGTTGACAATTGACTATTTATCATTGACCATTGACCATTGATCGGTCTCTGTCGTGTTCGTCGTCGTTGCTCATCATTTCGTCGTTGCCGGGATATTTGACGCGCACGTGGAAACGCCCTTTCAACGTGTCAATAAACGAAGTGCGTATATCCCGAATGTCCCCCATCGTTAAGCCAGAATCATTCAATTGGCACTCAATTAAATCACTGTCAACGATGGCGTTGACCAATTTTTCGATCTCTTTCTCCGTGCTGGGACGGATGGCGGTTGAGGTGGCATCAATCGCGTCAGCCATCAACACAATGGCTGATTCTGGTGAACGAGGGCGCGGGCCAGGATAGCGGAAGCGTTCTTTGTCAACGCTGTCGGCCTCATCGCCCGCCTGTGCTTGTGCTTTTTTGTAAAAACCGATCACAAGCCGTTGCCCGTGATGCTCGGCGATGAAGTGACGGATGCGGTCAGGCAGTTTGTACTCGGCGGCCAATTCCAGTCCGTCGGTGACGTGGCTGATGATGATGCGTGCGCTGTCGTATGGATCCATCGTGTCATGCGGGTTCATGCCTTGCTGATTTTCAGTGAAATATAACGGCCGTTTCATCTTCCCCACATCATGATAAAAAGCACCCACACGCACGAGCGTGCTGTTAGCCCCAATTCGCTCGGCCGCTTGTTCGGCCAAATTGGCAACCATAATGCTGTGATGGTAAGTGCCGGGAGCTTGGCGCAACAGTTGGCGCAGTAAGGGGTGGTCAAGACGGGATAAATCTTGCAGTTGGATGGTCGTTGTCACGCCAAAAAGCACGCCCATGATGTACAGGCCAAGTAATGTCAACACGGCCGATAATGCCCCATTTCCCATCGCATAGCCGATGGATTTGGCGATGTCAGCAAGTTCCACATCTTGCGGCAGGGCAAAAAGAAGCACGGCGGCGATGTAACCAAGCGCGGCAAAAGCACCTGCGCGGAAAAACGGATTGAGCCGTTGGGCGTAAATATCTTTCAATGTCAAAATAGCGAACAGACCGCCCATGAACAGGTAGATGGCGATTTCAAATGAGGTGGCGGCTTGCATATAGCCGATCATGATGGCAAGAACGGCCGTTAATAACACCGAAAAACGCACATCGAAAACGACCGCGATCAGCAACGAAAACGTCGCAATCGGGAACCAATACAGCAATTGCGGCGAACTGGACAGCATAATTCGCGCCGCAGACAGTGACAGCAGCAGCAAAAAGGCCAATGCCAGCAGGTAGCGCACATTATTACGCAATCCCACCTCAAATTGCTGCCAATACAAGACGATCATGAGCGTTACCAATAGTGACAGCAAGAAAATACTCAGAATACTGTACCAATTGGTCTCCGTCTGCAACATCCCCAACGCTTCCATCGCTTCGATATTCAAATCGGATAGCAAGTCACCGCCTTCAACAATCCGCTCCCCTTGCGTCACACTGCGGAAGCTGGGCTCAATCGCTTCCACAGCCGCATTCTGCTCCTCCTTCGTCTTGTCCTCATCTGGGAAAATGGTTGGTTTTATAAATTGGGGGGCGATGGTGGAAACAACATTGCTTTGCTGATCGGTCAACGCCAAACTCACCTGATGAAGTGCATCTTGTTTATACGCATCAAGCTGTGTTTCCTTGATACTCTGGCGCATGATGTCGTCGATGATAGCGAGCGTGCTACTTTTGGCACGATTGTATTGCACTTCGCTCATGGCGAGCAGGTCACTGGCGGTTTGTTCGTCAATAACGGCCGTTTCCACCGCCATTAAATACCCAATCCGTGTCTCGATGCCCGCCTTCACATCCGCCCGCACCGTCTCGATGAAGGTGAACATATTGCCCGCCCGATTCAGCTGATCGCGGCCAATATCTGGCTCCATCTGGGAATAGATGGGAGAAACTCCCGCAAGTGCATCATCTTCCGCCCTACTCGTTAAAATAGCACTGGGAAAATTGAGCGAATGAGGCGCAAAAATATCTTCAGGTGCAGGCTTACCTTCTGTCACAGACAAGCCGCTTTCCAGCACGATATTGAACGACATGATCGCCGTCATGCCCACCGTCATGATGGCCGCAAATAGCCACAACATCATGCGATTAGCGCGGCGACTTGTCTTCAAACGTTCGGCGGTTCCGATAGAACTCATAAAAAAATTATCAATGGTTAATTGTCAATAGCCAATTGTCAACGGGGGTATTGTAATGCGTACCTTCCGTTGACAATTGCTCATTAACAATTGACCATTGATCATTAGCTACCCCAATAGTTCACGCACAGCCTGATTGACAACACGGCCGTCTGCTTTTCCTTTCAAGCGGGGCATCAACGCCCCCATAACCTGCCCCATCCCCTTCATGTCTGTCACGCCAAGTTCGGCGATGACTTCAGCAGCGATGGTTTTAACCTCATCCAATCCCATCATTTGCGGCAGATAGCTTTCAATGACGGCTAACTCTTGTTTCTCTTCGGCCGCCATTTCGGCGCGTCCAGCTTTCTCAAAATCGGCGATGCTTTCGCGTCGTTGTTTGGCCTGTTTTGTCAGAATATTCAACACAGCTTCATCGTCTAATTCGGTTCGTGTGTCGATTTCCACCTGCTTGATGGCCGCCGACAACATGCGTAGCGTGTTGCGTGTTTCGCTGTCACCGCTACGCATGGCGGCGATGGTATCTTGTTTTAATTGCTCTTTTATGCTCATATTTCCTCGCTTAAAAAGAAGTCTCGCTTTTGTAAAAAGCCAGACTTCTGGTTTCAGACTGTATGATAGCAAAATTGTAGCATTGGCAGGGGGGGTGTCAAACTAGGGTGTTGAATATGTGCATAAATTTGCATATATTCATTATTGAAAATCATACTGTTTTTATGTCATTTTGTTTGGTCAATGATGTGACGCGAATACGGTGGAACGCAGATAAAAGATGTTTTTCATCTGCGTTCCACCGTATTCGCGTCTTTTGAAGCAACACGGCCACATAAATATCCTGAATTCCTAAAAAATGGTAAGGTTGAAATTGTGCATGAAAAAATTTGTGTTAAAAAGATCAAATTCAACACCCTAGTGTCAAACTGACAGGTTGCTTTTTTTGTTTATCCTTCCCAAATTTCGGGGATTGTCATTTCCGTGTAGGCAGGAATGGTAGTTTGAAGTTTTAGGGTTGGTCACCCCCAAAAGGTGGTGAATAATTAATGACACTAGCGTCATGTCAACATCGCTGTTTTGACAACGGCCGTTTCACAGGCACTCATCTATCTGATAAAAAATCACGAACAACCATTATGAGGTAACATCTCAATAACTTGGGGTAAAGACCGTGCCGATATTTCCTTTTACCGTGAAGACTTCTATAATAGAAAGT
>CAYSDT010000121.1:0-2158 GCA_964429835.1 uncultured Ardenticatenaceae bacterium
CATTGATAATGAGGCATTATGGCAAATAACGAGTTTCGATTCATTCAATGTTGGGCTGGGGGGATGGCGTATGGGCTGGATATGGCTTGGGTACGCAGTATTCAGCGGGTGGATCGATTGGTGCGCGAAGCTGGTGACGATGGCACGATTGGCTGGCTGGAAATTGGCGGGCAACGGGTGGCGGTCTGGTCATTGGCGGATCGATTGGGGGAAACGGCCGTTTCTTCTAATCAATCGCAACGGGTCATCGTCTTAAACGATCCCAATCATTTATGGGGAATGTTGGTGGATCAAGTGTCACAGGTGGAAACGGCCGTTAATGCTGATATTCACCTCGTCCCCTCCATCGCCCTTAATCCATCCAAACCTTATTTTGACCGCGTTATTCGGCAAGATGAAGAGATGTTGATGTTGCTGTCACCAGAATGTTTGCATCCTGATTCAGAATGTTTACGCATGGCAAGCATGAGCGGCGGCTGGGAACAGGCGATGTCGGGTTACGAATTGCCAGAGATGACTGGTGGTGTGGAGGATGAAAAACGGCCGTTTGCTGATGAAAAACAGGGGCAAATTGTCATTTTTCAATTGCCAGAACAATCAGATGATGATGAACTGTCATTCGTATTGAGCATCACCCAAGTGCCTGAGATTCTGGAGCCGCTGCCGGTGCGGTCCGTAGCTGGCACGGCTGAGTATGTGACGGGAATTGTAAATTGGCGTAATCGTCCTGTGCCAATTGTGGAATTGGGGCGGCGATTTGGGATGGAAAAGCGGAGAAGAAGGGGGGGAAACGGCCGTTTGCGATTGATGATTGTCCGTTTACCCGGCAATGAGGAACTGCTTGGGTTCATGGTGCGGCCAAACATGCGCGTCGTGCAATTGCCTATCGCCCACACAAGCTGCCCGCAACCAGAGGCGTTGCCCGCCGAGCTTGTTCTTGGCAGTCTGCAAGCGGATGAAGAGACGCTTGTTATTCCAAATCTGACTAATTTGATTTAAGTCCACTGTAACATCTCAATAACTTGGGGTAAAGACCTGACAGGTTTCATCAAGACCTCTTATTTTACACGAGTATCTTCGTAAAACCTGTCAGGTCTTTCTTGTTCCAGTATTTAACCGTTTTTCGTCGGCAAAACCAGATACTCAACCCAATTATGCACCTCTTTTTGGCGAATATCATCATCCAAGATGGCATCACCGACGTTTAATTTTTGGCGTAATTCGGCATTGCCGGGGTCTTTGGAAAGGGCAACCATGTCGTTGACCAACGGTACCATCTCCTCCTCGTTATTGAAGAACCCTTCTTTGACGATGGCCTCTTTGCGTGCGCCAACGAGCATTGCCATCTCATAAAGTGTGAATTCGGGATGGTATTGAGTTGACCAAAATTCACCGTTGAGATATTTAACAGCGATAGCTTGCACATCGGTATGGGCGTTTCGCGCCAGCACCGTCGCCCCTTCAGGAACACCGCATACTTCGTCCAAGTGCATGATGAAGCCGTTGAATTGGTGCTGTTTTCCGAAATACATCGGGTGCTTTTTGCCCTCTTCGGTGACGGTGATGTCGTAGGCGATTGACCATTCACGCCCTTTTGGATTTGCACGACATTCGCCACCAGCGGCGATGGCTGCCATCTGTGTTGCCCAGCAACTGCCAAATTGCGGCACGCCCGCTTCGAAAACCGATTGGCTGTACGCGATTTGGCGTGTCACTTCTTCATCTTGATGATAAATGGTCAGATTGGAACCTGTCCAAATGATGCCATCATACGCCTTGATTTCGTCGGCAGTGGGCATAGTCGTTTCGGGATCGGCGATGAATAGCAGGTCAAAGCTGCTGTTGGGCAGCATTTTCTGCAAAAACATGAGATACAGATCGTGTGCCTGTGTCACGTTGGTCGCGTCAAGTACGTCGCGGCTTCGTTTTGGGTAGCCGTTTACAATGCAAAATTTGAGGGGTGTTTCTATGGTCATGTAAATCTCCTGTGTTTATAGGTCAAGTTTGCAAACTTGACCTACGTTAGTTCAAATGTTGTTTCTGCCACATTGGGCAGTAGCTCATAAATTGAGCAGCCAATTTCTTGTTCAAATTCTTCTTTAAGGGCAAATGTCGCCCGCCATCGTTTCAGTGTAAAATCGTTGAATCCGTGACGCAA
>CAYSDT010000121.1:2258-4013 GCA_964429835.1 uncultured Ardenticatenaceae bacterium
GGGGTTGGGTTACGTTTTTCTGCTTGGGTTAGCAATAGCTCTGCTTCTGATAATGTGGGTATTCGCATAGTTTTTGATTCAGTAGGGGCGGTTCGCGAACCGTCCCTACACCGTCGGTTTTACAATGCCGCCGCTGGTCTGATGCCCTTGCCCGATCACGACAAACGCTTCGGGATCGGCTTGCAGGGCGATGGCGCGGAGTGAATTTACTTCGGATCGGTTGACGGTGCAAAAGAGGGTGGTGTGGGCGGTATGCGTATACATCCCCTCCGCGTTCCAACCCGTGATGCCAATGCCCAATCGATCAATGAGCGCGTCGGCAATCGCTTGTGGTTTGTCGGTGATAATGAAGGCGGTGCGGACGATGCTGGGGCCTTCCAGCGTGTAATCGGTCGCCAGCCCCCAGATGAACAGGGTGACGAGCGAGTAGAGCATGGCTACCCAGCCAAAGGTTGCGCCCAGTGCGATCAGCACGAGGCCATCGGTTAGAATGTACACTTGGCTGATGGGCATCCCTGTTCTGAGTTGCACAATGCGGCTGATGATGCCGAATCCAGCGGTGGTGCTGTGTCCGCGATAGATTAAGCCTGTGCCAAGCCCGCCAATCACGCCGCCAAAAAGGGCGTTGAGGATGAGATCGTTGGAAACGGCCGTTATCCATTGTCCAAAAAAGTCTACCCCCAAGTTGTAGATGGTGACGGCGTACAGCGTGCGAACCAAAAACTGGAATCGCCCCAGATATTTGAAGCCGAGTATGAGCAGGGGGATGTTCAGCAACAGCATCACGCGCCCAATCGGCAGCCCCGTGTAATGGTTGATGATCAGCGACAGCCCCGTCACCCCGCCGCCAGGCGAAATGTTGGACGGCGCAAGAAATGCGTCGATGCTGATAATGAGCATGAATGCGCCGATGGTGATCAGAATAAAGTTCTTTATTTCGGCACGCCAATTGAAATTGGCTGAAATTGTTGCTATTTTTTGTTTCATTTCTATACTTCCCATCAATCTTGCCTCTGTATGGTGTATGTGCCGATATTGTAAACGGCATGGCGCGATTGCAGGGGAATAAAACGACGGTTTAGGTGACTAAAATGACGAAGAATCATTTTCTGATACCCCCTTTACGCCCGATGAGCGGCGGTACAAATGATGGCGAACGGCCGTTACGGTACGACTATTGGCGCACAGGTTACGGCACGCCCATCACCCCCGCGCTTGATTTATGCGTGGCGCAGGCGGGTGAATACCATTGCAAGCGGGGGCATGTGACGGGGAATTTTGAACATGCAGAGCGCACGCAGCTTTTTTATCATGTGGAGGGGGAGGGGGTGTTGGAAAACGGCCGTTCTTCCGTCGCTGTTACCAAAGGCGATTTACTCATTTTTCCGCCAAATCACCATTTTGTGTATCGGGCAGATGGGGTGATTCGGCATCATTGGATCGGCGTGGAGGGGGCTTGGCCGCGGCCGTTTGCACAACAGGGGTTGCACCATCTGCCATTAGCGTATGATGCTGTCATCGAGGCTAAATTTGTGGCGATTCGTGAGGTGTTGATTTTGCGGAAGCCCGGCCATACGTTGCAGGCGATTGGCTTGTTGTATGAGGTGATGGCGCGGCTGGCGGAATTGTTGGGAAAAACGGCCGTTTCTCATTCCACCTATCCCGATACCGTTCAAAACGCCATCACCCATCTGCGCGAAAATTATGCTGTTAAATATGAAGCGGCGGGGACGGCGATGGCTGCTGGGGTCAGTC
>CAYSDT010000121.1:4113-8002 GCA_964429835.1 uncultured Ardenticatenaceae bacterium
CTCCACCTGTTCCCATCGTTTAATCCCTTATTGATAGTTTGTTCTATTCCGACAGTGCAAGTCGGATACGCTCCAGAGCTACCTCTAACGTGGAGCGAGGGCAGCCGATGTTGAAGCGCATAAACCCTTCCCCTTCGGGGCCATATTTGCTTCCTTCCTCAAGATAGACACGGGCTTTGTCGTAGAATAGATGCTGTAATGCGGTCGCATCTAATCCTAAAGCGCGACAATCAACCCAAACGAGGAACATTGCTTCGGGGCGCACGACGTGCAATTGTGGCAGATGTTGGTCAATATATGTTTGCAAGAAATGCAGGTTGGCTTCTAGGTAGACCATCAACTCTTCCAGCCATTCTTCACCTTGATTGTAGGCTGTTTGCAAAACCAGTGTGCCAATTGTGCTGACTCCGAAGCTCTCATTGAGTTGGTGGAGGGCGGTGAAAAATTGTGACCGTATGGCTGTGTTTGGGATGAACGTGGTAGCGGTTCTAATGCCGGGAGTGTTAAATGTTTTTGTGGGGCTGTTGCACAGTATCAGGCGATCATGAAAGGCTTCGTCTACCGCGCCGAATGGTGTAAATTCTGCCCATGGATAGATTAGATTGCTGTGAATTTCATCAGAGACAATCATGATGTCGTGCTGTTGGCAGATTGTACCTATTTGATGTAATTCTTCGCGGCTCCATACGCGCCCTACTGGGTTATGTGGACTGCACAGGATGAGCATTTTTGCGTGAGGATCGGCTGCTTTTTCTGCCAGATCATCGAAATCTATGTGATAACGGCCGTTTTCATACACCAGTGGATTGCGGGAGAGTAAACGGCCGTTGCTTTCAATCGTCTGATAAAATGGCTTAAACACTGGTGTTTGCACAATCACCTTGTCGCCTGGTTCAGTGAAGGTTTGTACCGCTATGCTGAGCGTGAATAATACGCTCGATGTTGTCAGAATCCAATCCCGTTCTACTTGCCAATTTTGTCGCCGCGCCATCCAACTGATGATAGCGTCATAATAACTTTCGTCGGGTAAAGAATAACCAAAAATGCCATGTTGAACGCGCTGTTGAATCGCTTCCAGAATCGGCGGTGCGGTTTGAAAATCCATATCTGCGATCCACATCGGCAACAGATCGCCCGCCGCAAGATTGACAGTTTCTATCTCTCGTTTTTGTAACACACCGTTTTGGTAAGCAAAATCCCATTTGATTGAATTGGTATGAATACGTTTGTGCGTTTCGTCAAAATTAGGTTTCATTACACTCCTTTTGTTAGAAGATATGGCGGTTGAAACCGCAACAACGTCTGCAAAGTCGGCCTACGCCGACTAGACCTTAGTCGGCGCAGGCCGACTTTGTAATTGTTGCAGCGAATTTATTTGCTATACCTCCACCTGTTCTAATCGTTTAATTCCTTTTAAGTCCAGTACCACACGCACGCGGGTGTGCGATTTTTCTTTTTCGGCCGTTGGTTTTAGCACACGGTAGCGGGAGACGAGGTTGAGGTGGTACACCTTGTGGGCGGTGATGGTGGTGAGGTGGTTGTCGGCTAAAGACGGCCGTTTCTGCACAGGTTCGGCCATCTTTTTCAAAAAGCGGCGCACATCATACCGCATAATATCGTTCAACCCCGTCATCGATGGCAAATCGACAGACACTTTTTTGAACGCATCAGCGTACAAAACAACATCCTTCGTGTAGCGAATTATAGTTTCCCCATACCCCGCGTTTGAAAGATCAACAAAAAGATCGCTGTTCCGCGCTCGCAGAACAGGGCGGGGGACTTCGCTTTCTTCAACGAACGTCATTTTTTCGCGCAACACGCCTAATTTATGCTTGCCATCCAGCGACCGAATATCTGTGCGCCGATCATAGATGCGATCTTTTAATTTGGCGGAAAAAATATCGCGGGCAAGTTCTTTGATGCGGTCTTTGAACATGTAGCCAACGACGAGGGCGGCGAAGAAGGGGGCGGTGAAATTGCCGTAGACGCTTTGGAAATAAAAGGCGAGCAGAGTAGCGAAAACCATAGATAATCCAGCCGCCATCGCGTATAAAATTTGCTCTGTGCCGCGCCCTTCCCGTTTAACGGCCGTTGATAAATACAACACACTGGCCGCATACTTTTTCAGCACGGAGGCGCGGAACACATACGTTTCATTGTCATCGCCATCCTTCAAAACCGAGCCATACCCCATCGCCCGCCGATGTTTGCTCTCTTTTGTGACCAGCGTTTGCAACTGCTCCTGAAACCGTTCTTTTGTGCCATTTTTCAAATGCGCGTCCACGATTTGATACATTTCGATGGCCGCATCTTCAATAAGCAAGCTGATGTACTCATCGGTGAGTGAGTACGCCGTGAAGATGTCGCCATCTACGCCGGGCAGGTTGAATTCGGCAAAAAGGGCGCGGTAATTTGTGGTCAGCGATTTGGTGCCGTCTAAAAATGTCTCGACCAAATTGTAGATGATGCGATGGACTTTTGCACCGTCGGGCGCGTCGGCTATCCGCCTGTGGATGAGCTGAAAATGCTCGCGCATGGAAGTTTTGAGCATTGCACTGAGCAGTTTGAGGTGGTTGATGAGTTGGGTTTTGTTGGCGGGATCGTTTTGCCAGCCGCCTGTGGAAATGATTTGATTAACGGCCGTTAATGGTGAATCTTCCCGCTCGGCAAAAGCGCGTAAACCCAAATCGGGCGTTTTTAAGCGGATGTAGTTTTGTACATCCCGATAAAAATCGCTTTTGCGATAGCTTTCGGCGGTAATGCCTAAACTGCGTGGCAAGAAAAAATAAGTGTAGACACGATAATTCGTCGTGTTGTCATCAAGCAGCTCGTAATCGAGTTTGATTTCAATTTGGTATCGATCATGTGGGTTGATCGCTTGTTGAATGGTATGTAACATAAGCTAGAGAGAGATAGAGGGTGCTAGAATGGAAGTTCGTCTGACTTGCCGCTTGCGACTTGCAACTGCTCTTCCGACGCATCTAAATAATTTGTATCCGACAGCACGGGCTTGCCCGTTTGGCTTTCCAACGCCCGACGCGCATCACCTGCGATTTGACCACCTTTATAAGCGGCCGTTTTATTCTGTTTGAACCCCTGTGCATCATCTTCACGAGCGATTTCAGTGGTGGACAGTTCGCCCAACATGGTGAAAACCAGCTCCGCTTTGCTCATATGGTCGCGTAAACTTTGTCGTTTCAACCCTTTCAACTGCTTGTGTTCGCCCGGTTTTACGCCAAATGTACCTTGTGAAATTTCGGCCGTCAGGATGGCGTATTGCAACCCTTCTTTCACATCCCGATCTGCCCATTCGCTAGTCAACTCATTGCGAATATCAATGCTTTGCAAGCGCGAATCGATCCACTCATCACTGTACCCCTTCGCCCGATAAAGTTTCCGTGCGCGTTCGGCGGCAAGGGCAGGTTCGTTAATCTCTTGCAGTCGTTCGTACCCAACTTTCGCCAACCATTGCTTAAACGGCTCCGCTTTGGGGGAGGGGATGGATTGGATAATGCGGAATATGCCCTCGACATTGGCGCAATTTGTTTTACGTTTTTTTCCATCTGGGGCGATTAGTTCAAGTGGGGTACAAATTGTACCCCACTTGGAATGTAGCGATGGGTCGCGTCGTCGCATTCGCTTTATGTACTGCCGCGTATCTTTACTGTCGGTTAATATCTTCACGACATCGGCAACTGCAAAATACCATTGTTCAGTTTCTTCATCCCAAACACGCCTGATTGTACTTTGCTCAAATGATGTTGTGATTAGTTCTTCACCCATTTTACACCTCTGAAATTCGTAATTGAATAGAACTGTCCGCATTTTGCGGAAAGTTCTATCCGTCTTTATTTGCAATGTGTGACAATTTGTCACACGTTGCACAACT
>CAYSDT010000122.1:0-7977 GCA_964429835.1 uncultured Ardenticatenaceae bacterium
GACGACGGAGAACCCGTATTTTGAAGTCAACAAAGCGTTGGTCAGTCGCAGCCGCATCTTTCAATTACGGCCGTTAACCCAAAACAACTTACGCCAAATCGCCCATCAAGCCATCGCTGACAAAGATCGCGGCTATGGGATGCTGGACGTGCAAATTGACGACGACGCGCTCGATCACCTGCTCGATGTCGCCAATGGGGACGCACGCGGGGTGTTGAACGCGCTGGAATTGGCGGTGGAGACGACGGGGGAAGTAAACGGCCGTTTGCATATCACCCTCTCCGTCGCCGAAGAATCCATCCAAAAACGTGCCGTCCTGTACGATAAAGAAGGGGACGTGCATTACGATACCATCTCCGCCTTCATCAAATCGTTGCGCGGTTCTGACCCCGACGCGGCGTTGTATTGGATGGCGAAAATGGTGTATGCGGGCGAAGACCCGCGCTTCATCTTCCGTCGCATGGCGATTTTGGCGGGCGAAGATGTGGGCATGGCCGACCCCAACGCCATTCAGGTGGTGATGAGCAGTTGGCAAGCGTTCGAGCGCATCGGGATGCCCGAGGGACGATTCCATCTGGCGTTAGCCGCCAACTATTTAGCGACTTGCCCCAAATCAAACTCCGCTTTCGCCTTTTTCGACGCGCTGGCAGCGGTCGAGAACGAGCAGGACAGCGATGTGCCTAATCATTTGAAAGATGGCAATCGGGACAAGGAAGGATTTGGGCATGGGAAGGGGTATTTGTACCCACACGCCTTCCGCGATCATTGGGTGGCGCAACAATATCTGCCCGACAGTTTGCAGGGCAAGCTGTTTTATCAGCCGACGAATCAGGGGTACGAAAAGGGGATTCAGGAGCAGGTGGCGCGGCGGCGTGAAGAGCAATTAGAGGCGGGGATTGGCGAATCGGACATTGGTGAGGTGTTTACGACCAGTCCTGTTGATCGGGCGAAGGATGCGTGGTTGGCGCGGACGGTTTCGCAATCGGGGGGTAATTTGGGGCGACAACGGGATCGGTTGTTTGAGATGGCTGGCGTGCAACGGCACCATCTGGTTTTAGATGTGAACGCGGGCGGCGGCTTGTTGACGTGGGAAGCGGTGCGTCGTGCGCCCGAAGGTGGCGTGTGGGCGTTGACTGCCGACGAAAAGCGGGGCGATGCGCTGCGACAGATGGCGGATCAGATGGGGGAGTTAGAACGGCCGTTTATCCTCATCGGTTCCCTTTCTGAATTGGATTATTTGCTGGAATTGCGCGGCGAATCTAACATTAAGTTTGATCGGATTGTGGGGCGTAATTTGATTGGGGGAAAATTGTCAATTGTTAATTATCAATTATCAATTGTCAATTTGAAGAAGTTGTTGGGAGAAAACGGCCGTTTATCCCTCATCCAATCCATCCCCCGCCACACGCAACGGTTGTACAAGTTGATCGATTGGACAGGACACGAGCAACTTGGCGAACAAGTCGCTATCGCTGAAGAAGCGATTTACCACGACGCAGATGATCCGCTGGTGAATTGGGATGAACATGATTTGGAAGTAGGGGCGGTTCGCGAACCGCCCCTACTGGAACAACAGACGGAACAGCGTCGGTTGTCGCAGGCACATTTAGATCGTTGGTTTGGTGATGGGGATCGGAGTTATGGGGGAAGGTTGGGATTAACGGCCGTTGATTTGGAGAAGGTGAAGGGGATTTACGGCCGTCAGTTGCGGGATAAGGTTGTGGAGTGGGGGAGCGTGGTTGCTTATGTGATCATAACGCCGTAGGGGCGACTCGATGGGTCGCCCAGTTAAGAGTGGGTCGTTTTTTGGCACAAACAAATGTACTACAGGGGATTTCTTATGGAAAAAATAACGTGGGATGACATGAAAGAACAATTTCCCGATGAGTGGCTTCTTATCACCGATTTCAATTTAGATGAGTCAGGTCACATTATCGCAGGGATTGTCAATCGACACTCAAAAGAAAAGGATGAGGTTTATCAATTACCTGCATTAAACAAGTCAACAGCTTTCCGCTTTACTGGTGAATCTGATTTTGGTGGATTAAGAAGTCATGCAAGAACATATAACGTCATTTGACATTAACAAACACCATATTCATCTTGAATTTATCATAGCAGGATCAAATGGTATGTTGCACAGTGTCGCTGGAATTCTTGATACGGGTGCGCCAAGAACAGAATTTTCTGATCAATTTTTAGTGCATACTGGATTTATGAACAGCACGAATGAAAATGTATCCATAAAGTCAGGATTACAAACCCAAAAATACGGGATGATGACATTGCCATCCGTTACGATATGCGGTCATCAAATGGATGATTTTGAAGTCTTCGTATCCCATTTTGAAGAATCATGGGGGATTGATGCTTTAATTGGGCTTGATTTCTTCCGTCGTTTTTTAGTAACGATTGATTATACAAATGGGGTGTTGGTTACATCGCCATATGAAACAAAAAACGGCCGTTAATTAACGGCCGTTTTTTGTTTCATGGGTAGGATGGGGGTGGGCTAAACGGCCGTTTCCTCAATCTTCTTCACCACCCGAATCGAGTAGCGCAATAACACATCACTACTGATGACCATAAACAGGATGATGCCCTGCAACAGTTGCGACAAGCCCGACGGTTGAATTTCGCGCCCAGCCACAATCAATGCCCCAAACAAAATCGAGACGATGACGATGGCGAACGGATTCAACTTCGCCAACCACGCAATGATGATGCCCGTGAACCCATAGCCGGGTGAAATGCGCTCTTGCAAGCGATGGACAACGCCCGTCACTTCCACCATACCCGCCAAACCAGCCAACGCACCAGAGAACATCATCACCAAAATGATGTTGCGCTTGATGTTTAGCCCTGCGTATTCGGCCGCGTGTGGATTATCGCCGATGAGCTTGATTTCGTAACCCCAGCGGCTACGTTCTAAAATCCACCAGACCACAACAACGGCAACAAGGGCGATGATGAAGCCAAAATGCAGCGTCATGCCTGAAAAGCCAGAGTAATCGCGGGCGTAATCGGTCAGGCGTGGCAGCCACGCCGCCTTTTCAAACGTGGGGGTCATCTGGAAACCCGCGTCACTCCATTTATTAAAAATCCAGAAATTATTCCACAAAATGGCGACGTAATTCAACATCAGCGTGGTAATAATTTCGTTGACATGGTAACGCGCTTTCAAAAAGCCAGGAAAGAAGCCCCAGACCGCGCCGCCAATCATACCCATCACCATCATTGCGCCCAAGACGATCCATTTGGGGGTTGTGGGGGTAACAAGCGGAACCAAAATGACGAGGCTGGCGGCGAATGCGCCGATGTAGTATTGCCCTTCGGCACCGATGTTCCACAATTCCATCTTGAAGGCGACGGCACAAGCCAAGCCGACGAGAATAAGCGGAGTCGCTTTTACCAGCGTGTCGGAAATGGCCGCCCATGAGCCAAAGGTCGCCTCGAAAAAGAATTTACCGACGCGAATGGGATCGCCGCCGATAACACTGAGCAAAATACCGCTAATAATAAAGGCGGCGACAACAGAACCGATGGAGGTGGCTGCGGGCAACCATTTTGGAATATCAGCCGAACGTTTTTCAACAAGTAATTTATAAGCCATAATTATTTATAATTGATAATTAAAAATGGATAATTGACAATGTGTCCCCAATTATCCATTACCCATTATCAATTCTCCATTCTCTCTCCTGTCATCATTAAGCCGATTTTTTCTACGGATGCTTCGGCGACGGGCATTGTGCCCATCACTTCGCCGTCGTGGATGACGGCGATGCGGTCGCTGAGAGCGAATAGCTCTTCAAGCTCTTCGGAAATGAGCAAAACGGCCGTTCCTTCCTTTCTCTGTTCTAAAATCAACCGCTGGATGGATTCAATCGCCCCCACATCCAACCCGCGTGTCGGTTGCACGGCGATCATCAATGTCGGTTCTGATGAAATTTCCCGCGCCAAAATCACCTTCTGCAAATTACCGCCCGATAGTTTACGCGCCATCGTCTGCACATTGGGAGCTAAAATTTTATACTCCTCTTTCAATCCGCGTGCGTACTCTTTCGCTTTAGGATAATTGATGCTCCAGCCACTGCCGATGGGGTCGTGCTTATAATTTTTCATGATGCTGTTATCGGTGATGGATAAGCTGGGAGCGGAGCCAACTTTGGTGCGATCTTCTGGCACATGGGCAACGCCGCTGTTGATGGCAACGCTGGGTGGTTGATTGATCAACTCTGTGCCATTGACCGTGATGCTGCCTTCGCTACATTCGCGTAATCCTGTAATCGCTTCGGCCAATTCGCTTTGGCCGTTGCCTGCAATGGCAGAAATACCCAACACTTCGCCGCTGCGAACTTCCAGCGACAGGCCACGCAGGGCGGGAACGCCTTTGTTGTTGAGGGCGTGTACATTATTGACGGACAATACCACATCGCCTGGCTCTTGTAACTCTTTTTGTACGCTGAACACGACATCGCGCCCGACCATGAGTTGTGCTAATTTTTCGCGTGTCAACCCTTCAATGCTCATTCCTTCAGCGGTGACAACGCCTTTGCGGAGGACGGTTAAACGGTCAGCAACGGCCGTTACTTCCTGCAATTTATGGCTGATGAAAATGATCGACTTCCCCTTTTTGGTCATGGAACGCATCGTTTCCATCAATTCGTCGATTTCTTGGGGGGCTAAAACGGCCGTTGGCTCATCCATAATCAAAATATCAGCCCCGCGATACAGCGTTTTCAAAATTTCAACCCGCTGCTGCTCCCCCACCGACAATTGCCAAATTTTCATCGTCGGGTCTACCCGCAGCCCAAACTGATCCTGTAAATCAAGGACTTTTTGGTCATACTTTTTCATATTCATGAAAAAACGGGGTTCATTCAAGCCCAGCAGGATATTTTCGGTGACGGTTTGCGTCGGCACCAACATAAAATGCTGATGCACCATGCCAATACCCATCTTAATCGCATCCTTTGGCGAACCAAAGCTGGCAAGTTCACCATGCACCTTAATTGTGCCGGAGGTTTGCTTGTACAACCCCGCCAGCACGTTCATGAGGGTGCTTTTGCCCGCCCCATTCTCGCCCAGCAAGGCGTGAATCTCACCCTTTTTAAGGGTCAAATTTACATGATCGTTTGCCAGAACGCCCGGAAAACGGATCACAATATCTTTCATTTCAACGGCATAAGGTGTGTCAGTCATAATTTATTCCTGCGAGTTAGAAAAAGATGGATTCCCGCCTACGCGGGAATGACAAACAAATTTGGGGGATTGGGTGTAAAAAGCCAGACTTCCCGGAAGAAGTCTGGCTTTTATTATTTACAGATCAGGTAATTCGGCTTTGATATTTTCATTCCACCAGTACATGCAGATGTCGCATTCTGCGCCAAATTGTTGGAAACCATCGAGATCTTCCTGAGCGAGGGATTCGCCTTCAGCGACGATCAAGTTACCTTGATTATCGGTGATGGGGCCTGCGAAAACGTCGAAACGGTCGAAGTCGCCAGCCAGCATTTGTGCCAATGTATCTTCAATCAAAGCGATGTCTTCGGCGGGCAGATCGGCAACGCCGGGTTGCATCGTCTCGCCATCCATGAAGCCATATAAGCCCATCGCGCCAGTGTCAGCGTCGAAGTATTCCCAGCCACCTTTCCATGTGCCTTCGCGGGATGCTTCTATGATGCGGGCGTATTCGGGTCCCCAGTTCCAGTACATGGAGGTGAGGCAAGCGTCTACTTTGCAATTTTCGGAATAATCGTAGGTGATACCCCATTTGCCATCGGGAGCTGCTTCGGCGGGAGCGGGGGTGTCGGCACCAGTCATGACAACTTGTGCGCCAGCATCAAAGAGGGATTTAGCCGCGTCTTGTTCCAAAATAGGATCGTGCCAGGTGTTCAGCCAACGGACATCCATCGTGCAATCGGGGCAGGTTTGTGCCGCGCCCAATGCAAAGGCGTTGCCCAAGCGGAGTTCTTCGGGGATGGGGAAAGTCGCCATGTAGCCGAGTTTCGGGTTGCCATCAACCATCGCCCGTGAGCCAGCCAACATGCCAGCCAGATATTTGATGTCTTCCATTGCGCCCATCAGGTTGCCAAAGTTTTCGCCATTGGCTTTGAAGCCAGTGAGGTGAACGATGTCAACAGCGGGGAATTCGTCGGCGACGATTTCGGAGGGATCCATGTAGCCAAAGGAGGTTGTGAAGATAACATCAAAGCCTTTACGGGCGAGGGAGCGGATAACTTGCTCGGCATCGCCACCTTCGGCAACGTTTTCGATGTAGACGGTGTGTACGTCAGCTACATTCTCTTCTACATAAATGCGACCAACATCGTGTGATTGTGTCCAGCCACCATCATCGTGGGGGCCAACATAAACGAAGGCAACGTTGTATTTTCCTTCTTCTGTGGCGGGGATTTGGTACTTGTCGCCACTTTCTTCGGCGGGTGCGGGTTCTTCAACTTCTTCAACGGCTGCATCATCAGATGCTGCGGGTTCTTCTGCGGGATCATCGCTGCAAGCTGCCAGAGTGAACATCATGGCGAACAGCAGTACAAATAGGGTCAAAAGGCGTGAATTTTTCATTGTTTCTCCTCAAATATGAGTTAATTGTTGGCAAAATGCTTCTCTTTTTGCAAATGCCATGTTTTTTTTGTTACTTCATCGAACTAAGGTTGGATATGTTTACTTGTCGGACATCACCTCCTTTTCATATTGGTTGGCGGGCGTTGTGGTGGCAAACGGCCGTTTTTCATGTTTCGCAATCACGGTCATTTCATTTTCACATCGGGCGAGTAAATTGTTATCGCCACTCTGTCGGGCGATGGCGGTTACACTTTCAATATCCTGCTGCGCTTGCATAAATTGGGATTGATGGCGGTACGCTTGTCCGCGTAAAAAAAGTAGATTGGCGCGTTGATCTGGGGAAACGGCCGTTTTGCTTTCCATCGCCAACGCTTGATCCATTTCGCCAATCGTTTCCATCGCCCGCCCCGTCGTTAAGTAGTATTGGCCGACCAGTTGGTGCGCCACCAGAGCGGCTTCAGGGTTGATGCCCAGCGTTAATGCTTGTTGCGCGTGGGTGAAGGCTTCTTTGGTGATGGCTCGGTTTTTGGCGTTCAACAACATCGCTAATTCAAGATGAGCGATGCCGCTTTCGGGATGTTTTTTGAGAAATTGCTTTAGCTCTTGGTTCGCTTTATTGCTCACGCCGCCGCGCCGCAACGCATCAATATATTGCAGTTGTGCTTGTGCGTCATCGGGGGCGAGGGCTGCGATGTTTTCAACGGCGTAAAACTGCGTTTGCTCGTCAACGGTGGCGAAGGCGGGCTGTTCAAACAGGCCATCCCTGTCTGTTTTCCAAAATAGATAGAGGATGGGGAGGTGAATAACGGCCGTTAATCCACTCAGTATCGGCGTAGCCTGAAAATCATAAATAATACGCCAATCGCTGCCTTCGGTGATGAAAATGGAGAGGATGGGATAGTACAGCAGGGCAAAATAAATCTGAAAACGAAACGCCCGCAATCCAAAATAGCGGAATGTGCTGGAGGAGTTATGGCGTAAAGCAAACCATAACCCTGCCCCAAAAGTCAAACTGCCCAATGTGCCAGCAAGGGCGATAAACCAATACTGCGCGGGCGAAAAATCACCGACAGGGACGACATAGCCCCAAAAAACGCCATACCCAAAATCGACGATTTTGCCGCCAAACATCCATGTTGCCAGCGCATGGAAAAATTCATGGACAAGAACAGCGGGGGGGACGGCGAGAAAAAAGGAAGCGGATTCGGCGAGTTGCTTTTTAGCGGGGGTTAATGGTTCTTGGCGTAGGGAATACCACTCACGACCAACTTTGATCGCTACTTGTAATCCCTTAAAAACGTAAAAAAGGGCAAATATATTAAAAAGCCCTGAAATTCCAGACATAGCTTATATTGTACACTGATTTTGCTGATAAACACCGATTTTCCCTTT
>CAYSDT010000123.1:0-7939 GCA_964429835.1 uncultured Ardenticatenaceae bacterium
CCCGCCGGAAATGTGCCGCGCAACAGGGCGAACGCATCCAATCCCGCCCGCAATTTGCCTTCCACATGGGAAACGATGTGCATGACATGCGAATACCGCTCCACCACCATCTGCTCAGTGACGCGCACCGTGCCATAGTCACAGACGCGGCCTAAGTCGTTGCGCCCCAAGTCGATGAGCATGACGTGTTCAGCCAACTCTTTGGGGTCAGCCAACAGTTCGGCTTCGAGAGCGGCATCATCAACGGCCGTTTTTCCCCTAGCCCGCGTCCCCGCAATCGGCCGCACCGCCGCAATCCCATCTTCAAAGCGGGCGTGCATTTCTGGCGATGCGCCCAACAGATGGAACGGTTCGCCCACGCCCAATTCGTCAAAATCGAAGAAGAACATATAGGGCGATGGGTTCAGGCGGCGTAATGAGCGGTAAATATCTAAGGGATTCGCGTTCGTCTGGCGACTGAACTGCTGTGACAGTACCACCTGAAAGATGTCGCCCGCGAGAATGTGTTCTTTTGCTTGGGAAACGGCCGTTTCGTACCCATCCTGCGTGAAATTAGACTCCAACTCGTTCCCATCGCCCCCGCTTGTTGTTTTGCGGAAGGGGAGCGGCTGTTGTAACAGCTTCTCCATCCTGTCCAATCGGGCGATGGCATCCGCTCCATCACCATCGTAGGCGTTAGCGATGAGCAGTAAACGGCCGTAAGCGTGGTCGAACGCCACCAGTGTGTCGGCTTGCAATAAAATTGCGTCGGGCAACTGCTCGTGTGCGCTCAATCCTGTGCTGGGTTCAAAATAGCGCATCATTTCATACCCAAAGTAACCGACCAGCCCGCCTGCAAAACGGGGCAGCCCTTCAATATCATCGGCCACGCGGATGTCGGCCATCTGCCGACGCAGAAAGGCGAGCGGATCGTCGGTTGCGTCTTCCTCATCGGGTGGTTGCTGGCTGGCAAGATGATGTGTTGTAAAACGGCCGTTTTGCAACACATACGCTCGGCGTGGATTCACGCCAATGAATGAATAACGGGCGATCTGCTCGCCACCCGTAATGCTCTCCAGCAAAAAGGAGGGACCATCCCCCGCCAATTTCAGATAAACGGACACGGGCGTGTCCAAATCAGCGGGAAGTTCACGAATAATCGGGATTAAATTAGGTTTTCCTGTCATACAATCTCCATCAGATAGAGTGTAGAGACAGAGACAGAGGGGGTAATGATAAAGAAAGAGCTACCTCCTTCTCCAACCATCTCTATCTCTACACTCAGCACTCTATCTCCTAAAACAAAAATCCCCCTGTGGAAGCACAGGGGGACAAAAAGCCAGCATCACGGTTCAGGTCAGCTATAAAAGCGTAACCTTATGCCAGATAACGGTGGCAATACCGACTGGGGCTAGTTGATTTGGCTGTTTTCAGCCGACCGTTCGCCTCAGCAACTCAAAGACCCATTCAACAGTAACGTACCCGCAAGATTTCCACCATCACTTGCTCTCTAAACGGCCGTTTTACTGCCTACTCTTCCTTATCATCGTCATTTCAATATATGTCGGGGGTTATACAGAATCATTCCCAATCTGTCAAAACTAAAAAACGACTACACATGCACTTGCGAGATCACGCCGTCTGTCGTTTCTGCCTATTCATGGCGACAAGAATCACGCCACTGATAACAATCGTTCCCCCGATAACACCTTGCAATGATGGCAGTACACCAAACAGTAAATACGACCACAACACCGTCATCGCTGGGCTGAGCGTCAACAAAATTGTAAGAATGCTCAACTTGAAACGGCGCAACACCATGTAATACAACGAACGGCTGACCGTCACATTAAACGTGCCAGCCAACAGTAAAATTGTCCACACCTCACGCCCTTGCGGCCACACCAGTTCCCCACGCCCAACCATAAAAATGAACAGAAACATGATGGAACTCAGCATACGAAACAAAAAGAAGTTCAAGAAGTCCATGTCACCGCCATCCCGCTTCACAATGGCCGCGTGTAACGCATAGGTGAAGCTGGCTGACAGCACAAGCAGCGGCCCCAACCATGTCAATTCATTCAAATTTCCCATCTGAAAACTGATAATGAACACACCAACGATGGCGATGGCAGCTCCAATCCATTCCCCACGACTTAATCGCTCTTTTAACCAAAAATACCCAAGTGCCATCCCAAAAATTGCACTACTGCGGGCAATTAACGATGCCGTGCCGGGATCGATGTAGATAATGGCTGCAAAACTGGTCGCGGTAGCAAAGCCAATTAACAAGCCGATGATTAAGAAAAATTTAAGATTGTCTCGCAAGACGGACAAATCTATCTGACGACGAACGGCCGCGTATAACCCAATCTGCACCGTTGCCACCGTCATGTAATAGAAGGAGCCAGCGGTTGGTGGTAAATACGGGTGCAACAGTCGTGCAAATACAAAATGCAGGCTGTCTATCACGATTAACACAATGATAATGGCTGGCATATTGTTCAATATGCCGCTTTCTTTTGTCGAATCAGTCATGGGGTTGTTCACGAACGCTTACCAAATGCTTATCTGGCATGGTTCACTTTTAATGGAGACATCTTTACTATGTCAACTTTGAGTCCTCCGAAAAAAGTTCAACTTTTGTCCAACAAAGTGCAAATTCTGTCAAGATGAAAAGTTGAACTTTTTGGTATTAATACCTTTTTTCGGTAGAGTCAACTTTAGGGTTTTATTTAACTCGTGCCACGAAAATTGATCCCTACGTTTTTTGGGCGACCACAAGGGTAGCCCACCATTACCGTAACCTATAGCCCAGTTACCCGCGCCAAACCATCCCAATCAGCAGGCACACCTTTTTTGAGCAGTTTTTTTGCTCGTTTCAAATAAGAGGCGGTAATGGCATCATCAGGTAAAACGGCCTGTACTTGTTCCATACAGGAGACAGTCGTTTCAAAATTACGATCATGGTAGCTGCGTGCGCCATGCTCAAAAACGGCTTGAACGGCCGCTTTTTTATGTCGCAAATCATCAGCGTCAAATATCTCATAGACAGAAATTATCCCCTGCTTACCTCCGACTTTCACTCTATCCATAAAGCGGTATTGGTACGCATAGGAGTCGCTTAAATTATTGATAATTTCTTCACTAACGAGAATACCGACATCATATTTCTTGGTCAACTGTTCAATACGGGCAGATATGTTGACAGCATCGGCAATTACCGTTCCTTCCATCCGCTCTGCTTCACCGATAATGCCCAACATAATGCTGCCCATGTGAATGCCAACCCCCATTTTGATGGAACCATTCCCCGATTTTGTGTATTCGACATTAAAATCGAGCAGTTCTTTCTGAATAGTGATGGCAGTCTGAATCGCATCGTCGGCGGTTTGTGGAAAAATAGCCATGATGGAATCGCCGATATATTTATCAATAAATCCGTTATGATGGCGAATGATGGGGCTGAGGCGACTGAGTAAAATGTTAATGAAGGCGAAAATTTCTTCCCGTGACATACGCTCAGACATGGCGGTGAAGTTGCGTATGTCGGCAAAGAGAATGCTCATCACCCGTTCTGTTTGATCGCCAAGCTGCACATCTACGATGCTGTCACGATTGAGGAATTCGAGAATTTCTTTGGGTACAAAACGGCCGTATGCACGAACCGTCTGTGTTAATTGTAAATGGGAACGAATGCGGGTAAGCAGTTCCTCTTGTGATAATGGTTTGGTCAAATAATCATTTGCGCCAGCGGCAAAGCCACGCACAAGATCACCAACCTGATTACGCGCTGTAAGCATGATGATCGGCATTTTTTGCATGGAGTGTTGCTCTCGCACCAATTCACACATTTCATACCCAGTCATGTGCGGCATCATCACATCCAGCAGAATGAGGCCGGGCAACAAGCCGTCCTCCATCTGTTGCAACGCATCTTGCCCGCCAAAAGAGGTGACTACATGATACCCTTGTGGGCGAAGATAGTTGACCATCACTTGCAAGTTGACCATCTCATCATCAACAACAAGAATGGTAACTTCTTGATTGGCGGCAAAATGAGCGGTCGAGAATGAGTCCAGCGTATATTTTTTATCGACAGCATCGCGCACGATGGAGACGGGATATAAGGTAGAAACGGCCGTTTGCCGCACAGCCATCTCCATCTCCATCTCCTCATCCGAACAACGGGGCAACGTGAAACGGAACGTCGTTCCCATGCCGACCTGCGATTCCACCTGCAATTCCCCGCCGTGCAGTTCCACAATTTTCTTACTGATAGACAAGCCCAACCCCGTGCCGCTATATGCGCGGGCAATGCTGCTGTCAGCTTGCTCAAATGGTTTGAAAATCAAGTCCAATTGTGATTTCGGGATGCCAATACCAGTATCACGCACCCACATCTCAACAAAATTCCCATCTGGCATTACCCTTGCCGACACTTCGATTTCACCCGTCTTTGTAAATTTAACCGCGTTGCCGATTAAATTATGCAACACTTGCTGCAAGCGATCTTCATCTGCTCGTGCAAAGGCTAAATCAGCGGGGACGCTGCTGAATAAGCGCAAATCCTTTTTCTGTGCCGTTGGCATGGAAATCATCAATACCAACTCGGTGATGGCGTGTAAATCAGTCGGCCGTTGGCGTAATAACAACTCTTCATGCTTTAATTTAGAGAAATCGAGCAAATCATTGACCAAATTTGCCAGCCGTCGTCCGCTGAGAACGATTAGGTCTAAATTTTGCTCTTGCACGGTTGACAATTTGCCGGCCGCGCCCGCGAGCATAGATTCGGCCAAGCCGATGATGCCATTTAGCGGGGTGCGTAATTCATGGGAGGTGTTGGCTAAAAATTCATCTTTAAGCGCATTAGATTGCTTGATTGAATCAACCATCCCGTTAAATGAGACGGTCATACGGCCGATTTCATCACTATAATCGGCGGAAACGAAAACATCTAAATCGCCATCGTCAACGCGCTTCATGCCATCAGCAAGCGTCGTCACGGGACTAACCACGCCGACATTAATAATGTATGGTATGCCCAAAAGAATCGCGGCAGAGGCGACGAGGATCAAAGTCACCAATGGCATCATCCGATTATGCAGATGGGTGCGAAACAGCAGTTGATAAGAGTGTAAAATGCTGTTTCCTTCTCCACCTTCATGTGGTATTTCAGCCAATAATGAATCAAGGTCGATAATTTCTGGTGTATTAAAATTATTACCAGATTGAATACCCGTCGCCCACGCCCCTTCTACTAAATCAACGCCATACCCCTGCTCATCACTGATCTGTGCATAAGAAATATCAATCTCACCGTTAGGATAGAGCGTAAGTTGGATGGTGCTTGTTTTGTTGGTGTCATGGTTAGGTATTTCATTCCAAGTGATAATGACACCATTCGCGTCAGGGTGAAACCAGATAGAGCCGCCAGCATCGGGATTCATATCCATCAACAGGGCTGCGATGATGGGTTGTTGCCCGTATTGAATGGCACGCGGATAGGTTGTACTCTCAAAAGCGACAAAGCCATCTTCACTAATGCAAATCGTGTCGTGGGTTTGATCGTAGTAGGGGAATGTGAAAGGAATGCCGACCGTACGGCATTCATCACCGTTTTTGAATTCGAGTTCATTCCCGTCTATGGGTTGGAATTGAATGGGGTGGGAAACGGCAGTGTAGCTGCCATCTGCATTGGGTGAAAAGCGAATAGTATGATCAACAAGCGGGAAATTTTTGGCTACATAGTCACCATAATCACCTTCATAGTCAGGTGCAACCCAAAAGCTGAGTACGCCGAGTATTGCCAAGACGAAAAAGAGCGGAATGCCGACCATTTTGGCGCGGATGCTGGTATCTTCGGGTGCATAGTTAAGGTAACTAAGAGCAAAAAAGGAAATACCCGCTAATGCAAATACCGTTTGCAGTGAATTGGAAATGGGACGACTAAGCACGCCCCCATCATATAAAAAAGAGCTAAGAACAGCTACTAGTCCCAGAAAAGGAGCGACCGCGTAAATACGGGTACTCTTGCTGGCTTTGGTTTGTGGATGTATTAATTTTTGATGCCAAACACGGCCGTTTCCTACATCATCCAATAAAATAGTGCGGCGCACCAGCACTATAAATATCCCAAAATAGCCAGAGGCGATATAAAAATTAAGATACGAGACGCTGGCACTGGAGGTCTGAAAAAGGGTAATCTTGAATATGATGTAAACGGCCGTTAATGACAACAGTGTCACAAGCCCCATCACCACTTTATATTCCCGCTTCAAACGCGGCGAGAAATAAGGCGCATGGTACGCAAAGCGCATCATAAACCAGACAAATAACACGATGGACAAGTATTGAAGAATCAGAGCGTATGCTTGCCAAATTGTATGAAGCGGCAACGATTTATAGAGCAATCGGCCAATAAAGAAGCCCGTTATGCCCATCATACCCAGCATCAGATAGCGCGTGGAATCGGCACGTCGTGCGGAATGGGTGTAAAGCCATGCCACATACAACGTAAAGGACAAAGTCAAAATGACCTGCGCCAGATAGCTTACTGAAAGCTGTGTGAAATATAATCGAAGCATGGTGGAATTCTACCCGCTAACAGCAAAATATGCCGACTAAAATTGCTTTTGACGCTTACTAGAAGATGGGTATAATTCCGTCCGTTGTTTTGCACCACAATTAGGGCGATTAGCTCAGTTGGTTAGAGCGCTACGTTGACATCGTAGAGGTCACAAGTTCGAGTCTTGTATCGCCCACAAATTTAGACCGTATCTTATTAAGATACACACAAAACGGCCGTTTTTAATCTATTTCAGGTTAAAACGGCCGTTTTGCATTCCACCGCAATGAAAAAAGCAATCATCCTCCTCCCCCTCCTTCTGTTTACCCTCCCCTTGTTCGCGCAAGAACCGAACCGCGCCGCCATCATCATCCGCACGGGTGATGGGGACGTGGAAACCGCGTGCGTCAGCTTCGATGAAGAATCCATCAGCGGCTACGATTTACTGCAACGGGCAGGGCTGCCCATCGAAGTGGAAGCGAGTGGAATGGGAACGGCCGTTTGTTCCGTAAACAACACTGGTTGCCCCGCCAACGACTGCTTTTGCCAATGCACAGGCAACGATTGCACCTACTGGTCATATTGGCATCAGACCGATGGTGAATGGCTATACGCAGATGGCGGGGCAACCATCGCCACCATCACCAATGGCGATGTGGACGGCTGGTCATGGGGGCCAGGCAGCATCACCAACGCCGTCCCGCCGCCAAATCTCACCTTTGCCGACATTTGCACCGCCCCAACCAATGCGCCGTCATCCGCGCAACAACCCATCACTACCCAAGCCGCACCATACGCCATTTTTTTGCTAATGATTGGCGGGCTGATTGCGGGACGTTTACTAATTGGAGATAAAAATAATGAATAATGAATTGGGAATAATGAATAATGAATGGCGCGATCCCCCATTCACAATTAACCGTTAATTATTCATTATTCATTATTATGAGCCGTCTGCTCACCACCCTCATCTACGCCCTCACTGGCCTTATTGGCATTACTGCCTTTGCTTACCCTCTCATTTTACCTGTCACCGATGGCGGCAATGGAGCGATATTAACGGCCGTTCTTCTCACCCTCTCCCTCTCCATTTTATTGCTGGAAGTGCAAGGGGAAGCGGTCAACGCCAAAATCGTGGCCGCACTGGGGGTGTTGGTGGCAATGACGGCCGTTTTGCGTTTCATCGAGGTCGCCATTCCCGGCCCCGGCGGCTTTTCCCCCATCTTTGTCCCCATCATACTCGGCGGCTACGTCTTCGGCGCACGTTTCGGCTTCCTGCTCGGCACGATGACCCTGTTCACCTCCGCGCTCATCACAGGCGGCATCGGCGCGTGGCTGCCGTACCAAATGTTTGCGGCGGGATGGGTGGGGTTGACGGCGGGATGGATGGGG
>CAYSDT010000124.1:0-7923 GCA_964429835.1 uncultured Ardenticatenaceae bacterium
AAGGGAGCAAATTACAGCAGCGTTCGTCTACGGGCGAATTTTGGAAAAATCACATTGCACACGAATAGGGAATACCAACAAACTGACCAACGGCCGTTTCTTCTTCTCACAACGGCCGTTTTTCACAAATTTAAGCTATCTCAATCCAACCGTAAATAAGTCACCTCAAACCCCTTGCACGGCCGTTTCCCCTGTACTCTATTTGCAAAATCAAAAGCATCATTCATTTCATATCGCTGAAAAACATCCAATCCCCTATCCAACGATATTTTCCAACCATGATCAGTCACAATATGTCGTGCATGAATCTGACCATCCAAATCAAACGACACTGAAAACTGGATGCCGACTGCCTCACAAGCCCGCTCAATTCTTTGGAAATACTCCATCTGATTTTCACCGAACTCATCTTGTATCGTCACGACATGAACGGCCGTTTCTTCCCCATCTTCTTGAAATTTGACAACTGTTTCCAGCAACTCCATCAAGTTCCGTATCTGATAAAAATGTCGTAAATACGGATCGGTAATTTCAATACGCTTCGCCCCTCTCACATACGCACCAAAAAGCGCATCAAACGAGATGCCCCGCTGATTTTCTTTAATGACACGATGTCCCGTTTGCAGTTCATCCGACACAGTCGCCACCGCCTGTGCTTGCAGTGGAGCAAAATCTCCTGCATCTTCACGGATATCTTCTGTGCCAGCACGATGATAAAATTTAGGATATTGTTCCTCTTCCAGCGTCTTGACAAACTTAACCTCACCACTCCCCAGTACGCGATAGCCAAAACGTACAGGCGTATACGTCGTATCAATACGCATCAACTGATCTTTCACCCGCTTCCGCCCTTCAATCGCAAAGCGCAGCAACTCCTCAATCTCCGCCGCCGTCGCTTCCTGATGCGGAAACAGGATTTTCATCAATCCTGAAAATGTTTTCTGAATACCCGTGCGATCTCTCGTTGAAATATCTTCCAATAGTTCAAAATGCTCTCTGTACAGATGGGAATAATCATGATTTCGCAGACTGCGTAAAATTTCTGCCAGATAATCAACGACAAAACCGTATCCATCCGAGAACATTTCGCCGCGAATGATATCTATCTCCCAACCTGGTACATAAAAATGTAGCCGATCCAAGAAGGCTGAGTCGTAATACTCTTTAGGCAGATCGACAAAAAGGTCGCTGTGGCGCAGCATGTAGGGAACGGTATGTTGCGTATTCCCCACAAAAACCATAGATGCTTCCGCTCCCAGCGTTTCGATGCCGCGCGAAAACGATTTGTTAGCCATGTAATTCTTGAGAATATCCACCAACGCCTTATTCACCCGTTTCTTCTTGCCCGCAAATTCATCAAACGCAACCGTATCCCAATAGCCAACCAGCCCGATTTTGCCGCTGGCATTGTTCACAAACAACTTGGCAACCGTCACTTCTCCACCAGAGATAAGAATGCCGTGTGGCGAAAATTCCGAGAAAATATGCGATTTCCCCGTCCCTTTCGGTCCAAGTTCTATCAAATTATAGTTCCGCTCGCTAAAGGAGATGAGGCGCACCAACTGGTTTAATTTATTGCGTCTGCCAAACAGGTCGGGGTTAAAACCAATGCTCTGAATCAGTAAATCAATCCATTCGTCGGTAGAAAACGCCCGTCGTGCCGTCAGATACGCCTCAAAATCAAAGCGAGAGAGTTGTATTGGTTTAATCGTGTCCAATACCCATGGGCTGACATTTTTGTCTTCTGAGTAGGAATATGCTATATCAGCAATGCACCAGACACCGCTGACCAACAACTTGGGATGACGCTTGACAACATCAGGGCTAACCAGCACTTGTTTAATACCCAAATTAGAGAAAGAAGCTTCGTAAACATCCCGCTTTTCGTTCAAATCAACACGAATTTTGTCGATGACTTTGTGTTGCCCTTTTTCACGAATGGTGGAGCGCACAAGCCCTGCTTCATTGCGGTGTACATAATGCTGTGCCAATATCCCCTTAACCGTTTTAATGCCCGATTGGATGCTGTCCTCATCTGAGGTGGCGCAGTATTGTCCCAGTAAATACTCTAAAACATAGGAGGGGACGATGGCGTTTCCCTTTACCAGTTTGACTAAATCTTTACGCACTACCGATCCAGAAAAATGTTGATTTATCTTTTGGTCTAGTTGATTCATATCCATTTTTTATTATCCTTTCTGTAACATATCGGGGTTGGTCATCGTTTCGGCCGCTCCATGAGTGTCATTCCCACGAAGGTGGGAATCCACCTCTCTGGAAAACATGGATTCCCGCCTGCGCGGGAATGACAGTGGATGAAGGGATGACTATCCCCTACATCTCAATAAATCGTGGAAAAGACCTGACAGGTTTCACCAGCGCGTCCCGTTTTACACGAGTATCGTCGAAAAACCTGTCAGGTCTCCCCAGAATATTGAGAAGACACCCCTTTCTCTAAAAATCAAAGTCGCTGCCGAACGTCCGTTTTAATGTATAACGCTTATCCTCATACTTTTTGTAATGGGAAGTTCCAGCGACTGGTTCTTCTAAACGTAACATAATATCCTGCCCGTCTGCCTTATCGGCCGCATGTGTCAAAATGAACTGCTTGGTCAGTTCCCGTTCACGTGCATTTTCAAAGGTGAAGTCAAAAACAAGGTCATATTGATTAGAAATAAGCTCGTCAGATTGGCTGTAGAATCCAACGCGCAACGTGAGCGGCTGCACCTTATCGGTTGCTGGCTCTGTCTGGTAAAAGCGGATGGTGGTTTGACCAGTGGTGATTGCTGTACTGGAGCCACGCAAAACATCTACATTTACGCTGGTTATATCGCTCTTTCGTTTTTTGTTGATACGAATCACAGGTACGATGATCTCTTGTAGAGAAGCACCACCATGTACAAAGCGGCTGCCAGCCCCTTTCAAGCGTAACCGATTGATCGATTTAGGCAGCAACATCTCCATTTCGCCGACTAAACCAACATCAACGGCCGTTAATTTCTTAAAACTGCTGCTCTCCACCAACCCATGCCCCACCACATAACGACGTTTCATCTGTAAAACAGTTGTCCCCGTCGCTTTTTCACCCAGAAAATCGCTTTCATCTAAAGCCTGATGTTGATAAATAAAGCCATGATCGGCCGTGATCAACAGATTACTCACATTTGCCCCAGCCGCCTTCTTGATGATCGAAATCAACTCCTTCATCGTCGTTTCGGCCGCATCCACAGTACGCTCTTCCGACTCCCGCTTATCGCCGACAGCATCAATACGATTGTGATAAATGTACACAACGGCGTAATCACGGAACAGGGCGCGGCTGCTTTCGCGCCCCATGTTGAGAAATGTGTCAGATTGCAACGCCATTCCCTTACCATCTGTTGCCTGCGCCAATATCTTGTTCCGATTTACTGTACCTGCTGAACTTTTGCCATCAACAAATACCGTTTTGCCATCTTCCCCCAATGATAATTGGTTGTGGGGCAGTAAGGCCGCCATACCCAATTGTGTATAGCTGGGCAACGCCGTAACGGCCGTTGTTAATGCAGCTTCATATCGGTCTTCCTGCCGAATACGACTAACCAATTCAGCACCGACTTCATAACGCAGGGCATCGGAAATAATGACAAAAACTTTCTTGCCGCGACCTAAGAAGGGCGCGACTTGCTCTTCGTAGAAATCCATCTGGCGCGGCTGGGCGATGGCGTGCCAATCTGCAATATCATCGACAATAGCCTGCCATTGGTCATTCAGCGGCAACAGAAATTGGTTAGTGTACCGATTTTCAACCTCATCGAACAAGGGTTCCAGCCATGGTCGCGCTTCTGCCTGACGCATGTGATAGATGAACTGACGATAAAGTTGATCAATTTTGAACCAGCCATCGCTGTAGCGTTGAATGCCATCGGCAAAGGAGTGGGGGGTAAGTTCTATTTGTTCAAGCTGTTGCAACAATCGAGAGCCTGTATCAATCGCTTCGTATAGATGTGAATAACGGCCGTTCCAAATCATTTGTCGCCGTTGACGGACGATCTGCGTGCAAGCATCGCTGTCAATCGTGCGGTTCACCGTATCACGCGCCAGCCCGCGCAGAATTTCACGATCAATCAGATCAAAAAGATCAAGCTCCACCAATTGACGGTAATCGCGCTCTGCCAAATTTTCGGCGATGTCCAACGTATCAGCGTACTTAGTCGATAAGGTGATAAACGCCTCTCGATGGCTCGCACTATCTTTCCATCGTGCCAGAAAAACGGCCGTTTCCTCCCCCATCTCGCTCTTTTCGCCAACACCCCGCGCATACGCCGCCTTGAACAACGACAGTGCAAAATCATGGATACCCGCCGCTTCCGACCGATACCCATACACACGCTCCACACGCTGCCAGAGAAGCGTATCCACATCGCACCGTTCCATCAGCCGTATTTTTTCATCCCGATCATCCGCTAATTCTGCCAGCAACTGTTCCAAAATGCTGTCCAGACGCGGTTCTGCATCCGCACAAACGGCCGTTATCTTCAACACAATCTCAGACCGCCCATCCCCCTTCGCCAACAGCCGTTTCAACGCCGCCAAACGCAGATCAGACTTAAAAAACGGCGCATGAGGCGCAATCACATCACTAAATCCTGACGGCAAGCCCAACTCATGCAGCCACAAACCAACCTGATCAGCGCGGAATTCAGTATGCGCCAACTGCACATCCAACAGCCAATTATCAATATCTGCTGGCTGTGGGCCATGATGGTACAGCAGGAATTTTTGCTTAGGCTGCTCCCGCAGCATCCGATATTTCAAGCCAAACTGATTGTTCTCCAGAACAACCTTCTCCACATCGGGCAGAGTGACAGCATCATACTTCGCTTGCAACTCTCGTTTAGCATCGTACCAAAAGACAATGCGATTGTTTTCAAATAGACGTGTCAGTGTTTGTGTGATTTCGTTCATGTTTTTAGTTTTTAGTGGCTAGTTTTTAGTTGATAGTGATTAGTTGTTGGTTGGCAGCGAGTTCTCATTATCAACTATCAACTGATCACTACCCACTACAAATACAACCCTTCACGCAAAAGCATAGCCCGTTGTGTCAGGCGATCTGTTCGGTTAAATGCCAACAAAAAGACAGTGCCGCGACCACTGGGAGTTAGCCCCTCAATTGTTGCCCCTCTCAGGGAAAAATGATCTCCCCATGCTTGCGTGCGTGGGTCAAACAGCGTGACAATTACGGCCGTTATCGGGTCTATCGTCGTCAAATCTGACCCCTTACGACGATTGCACGCCAAGCAGGAGAGAGCCAGATTTTCGGCAACCGTCTGCCCACCATGCTTACGGGCAACAATATGGTCAACTTCATGTGTGTATGGGGATACATCCTGATGAAGGCGGCAATACTCGCAATAACCGCCAGCTCTCTCATTGACCAAGCGGCGCAACGCAGCGGAGATTGTTTCGTGCATCAGCTAGACCGACTTTTCCTGTTTCAACTGGCGATACGCTTTCACTTTAAGCATCGTTACGATGTATTCCACCTGCTCATACGCATCTAATTCCCCTTGCCCTGCATCCGTCAACTGACCTTCTCTATTTTCATCCAGCAGGTCACGCAGGTGGGATTGTGTTGCCGCCGACACTTTGAAAGCTAAAATTTCTTGCGGTGAAGGCGCGGCAAGAAGAAGATCAAGAAATTCATTGTAAACAGGATGGGTTGTTGTCGGTGGAAAAACAGGCTCTGCCAACTGTTTCACAGGCACAGATTGGGCAATTTGTTGCAACAAACGGGGCAACTGTTGACGGATGGGTGCTAATCTAGCCGCCGTATCGTTAGAAATTTCCAAAGTTAATTCAGTCATCATATATATTTCCTTTTAGACAGGTTTTTACGAGTTTCCAAAAACCATCAATTGATATGGGTGTGTTTCATTTACTTAGGAATAGCCGTCGCCTGAGCTTGTCGAAGGCAAAGGCGGTCAAACGCGGAAGCCGCTGCGACTTCGACAGGCTCAGTCTCCGCTACTGTCAAAATAAATGAAACACACCCAATTGATACTACATCTTATCACAGCACACCGATTATTTATCCATCGACAACTACGCCCCCCAAACAAAGGTCTGCTTGAGTTTGTTCAAATGCGAGTACGGAAGATGTCCATCATGCTGCAAACGCCCCACAACGATACCCGGCGACACACCAATTTCACGCGCAAAAGTTTCCACACGGGCATGACTGGGATAACGGCCGTTTCCCATATAATCTCGCACAAATTGACGTAATTTTTCAGGGGGAATCAACATTTTAGCCGCAAACGCATCCGCTTCCCGCTCCTTTTCAGCCTCTCCCGCAGCTTGACCAGTTTCCAGAAACATATTGCGTTTACCATGCAGAAGGATATGCCCTGCTTCATGAAAAAAAGTAAACCAAAAATGATCATCCTTTTTATAGCGCAAACTCAACTGGATCAACGGTTTATCTGGTGACAGCCAGCGCGTCGCCCCGCTGACCCGCGCTTTGGGCAATTGCGGCAAAAATAGAACCGTAACCCCCGCCTCCGCGCTTAAATTGACCAACTCGTCTTGAAATTCCGCTGGCGGCAAGGCTGTCAACGCCCGAATACGCCCCGACAGCAACTCACGAAACGCCTTTTTTTGATACGGAACACGCCCGCCATTCTGCGCCAACCGTTCTCCCTGACGCAGCCACGCCGATAAAGCGTAAGGGCTGCTTTCAAATGTTTTGGCCTTGCGGTAACTCACCAACGGCCGTTCCCACACAGCATCCCACTGTTTAGGCGTGGCAATACCAAAAAATTGCAACAGATGGATAACTTGGTCTAACTCTTCACCCAATTCATCCGTAATCCATCCCAATGCAGACATCGCTTTGACAGGAAATTGACGCGCCCACGCTATCTGTTGGCTTAAACGGGTCACTTCTTCAACCGTTGCCAGATATTGACGATACTGCTGTTCGCGGCTGTTCCAAAATGAGGCTGGAATAGCCAGCACGCGCTCCAACTGCAACGCCGTTTCAGGCATGATGGCCGCTTTGCCGCGCACAATTTCGTTAATCGTCTTTGTTGGGCGACCCATACGCCGAGCCAACTCAGCTTGAGACATGCCGTGTTCTTCCAGCACATCCAACAACGTATCGCCCGGCGGAGAAACCGTGTCAGGTACATATTGATTATTTAATAATTCACTCATGGGTGTCCTCCACGCCGATAATTAAAACTGATGTTACGCCCTTCCAATCCAGTCCCCCATCTTCTTTACTTGGGACAGGGTTATTTGCAGGCTTAAAAATGAGACGATAGGGATGATCTAAATCTAATGAAAGCTGCCCCGCACGATTCCCTTTTAATTCGTGGCAGCGTCCCGGTAAATAACGCATCATCCCCAAATTGGCCGCCGCTCTCAAATCATCAAGGCGGCTGCGAAGTTTTTTAGCCCGCCGCGCCCCCTGTTTCTTGGTCAACAACCGATGGTCATTACACTCTTTTTTAAATTTTTGCGATGAAAACAGGATATTCAATACAATCCCTCACTATCATTAACGGAAAAGGTTAATGATAATTGTAACACGGTTTTGGGTTGTTAGTTAGTAGTTGGTAGTTGGTAGTTGGTAGTTGGCAGTTGGTAGTTGGCAGTTGGTAGTTGGTAGTTGATAGTTGGTAGTTTTTAGTTGCCAGTCGGCAATGGATAACAACTAACCACCAACAACTAACAACTGCTAACTAACAACTATTTCCCACTCAACCCCGCCACCTTTCGCAACGCTTCCCCAAACTTCTTATAATTCACCTTCACGCCGTCATCCAGGTCGATTTCGACCTTTCGCAGGGCGAGGGTGTAGAGGGTGTCGTCTTCGTAGTCGCGGAGTTCTTTGAGCGTTTTGTCGATGTTGCCGATCTCTTTCAGGGCGCGGGTTTT
>CAYSDT010000125.1:0-4014 GCA_964429835.1 uncultured Ardenticatenaceae bacterium
CCAAAAAAATAACTATGTACAAAATACTCGTTTCTGACAAATTAGGAAAAACTGGACTGGACATTTTGGAGCAGGCAGAAGATGCCACCTACGAAATGATCACTGGTTTGAGTAAAGAAGAACTGATCAAAATTATCCCGGAATATGATGCGTTGATTATTCGCAGTGGCACACGGCCGGATGCAGACATCATCGGCGCGGCGACCAATCTGAAAGTGATTGGGCGGGCGGGGATTGGTGTAGATAACATCGACCGCCAAGCGGCAACGATGAATGGCGTAATCGTGATGAACACGCCGACGGCCAACAGCATCGCCACGGCTGAGCAGACGATGACGCTCATGTTGGCAGGCAGTCGCCACACGGCCGCCGCTCATGCGTCTTTGGCGGCGGGTGAATGGGCGCGTTCACAATTTGTTGGTTCAGAATTGTACAACAAGACGTTGGGCATCATCGGCTTTGGCAACATTGGCAAACTCGTGGCAAAGCGGGCGCAGGGATTTGGCATGACGGTGGTCGCTTACGACCCCTTCGTCCCCGAAGAGGTGGCGCAGGAATTGAATGTGACATTGCTTGATTTGGACGATTTACTGCCACAAGCGGATTACATCACTTTGCACACGGCCGTTACGCCCACCACCACAAAAATGATTAACGCTGAAACCATCGCCCAAATGAAAGATGGGGTGATTTTGGTGAATGTGGCGCGTGGAAAGTTGATTGATGAACAAGATTTAGCAGACGCGCTCACGAGCGGAAAAGTTAAATCGGCCGCGATTGATGTGTACAGTTCCGAACCGCCAGCGGCCGATAATCCACTGCTTAGGCTGCCCAATGTGCTGCATACGCCCCACTTGGGCGCGAGTTCCATCGAGGCACAGCAAGCGGTCGCCACCCAGATTGCAGAGCAGGTTTTGGAGGCACTACGCGGCACAGATTTCCGCAATGCGCTGAACATGCCGTTCCGCGTAGGCGAAGAGGGATTTAACGCCCTCCGTTTGTACATTGAATTGGGCGAAAAATTGGGAGCAATGCAGGCGGCGTTGGCTGGTGGCCGTATTACAAAAATCGAACTGGAAGTTGATGGCGTAAATGCAACGCGCTCCATCAAAGCGATTGCTTCTGGTATCACAATGGGCGTTTTACGCCAGACATATGACGGGCCGCTCAACTATATCAATGCCCCTATTTTGGCTGAAGAAAAAGGGATTATCACCGCGCAAACGACGGGTATTCCCATTTTAGGAACGTATGCGAATCTAGTTTTGTGCCGTGTGCATTGGGATGGCGGCGAACGGTTGATTGGCGGTACGCTCTTCGGCGGCAGCGAGCCGCGCATCGTGCGATTGGACAAATATCGTCTGGATGCACGGCCTGAAGGTGTGGTGTTGATGTTGGAAAATCAGGATAAAACGGGTGTGGTTGGACAAATCGGTACGATTTTGTCTGCTTACCAAATCAATATCGGCGAATGGCGGATGGGTCGCCTTGAAGCGGGCGGCGATTCGATTTCGTTCTTGAATTTGGATGCTGAACCATCTGAGGATGTGTTGAAGGCGTTGGAACAGATAACGGCCGTTACTAAAGCAAAACTGATTATTTTTTAAGCACTGTTACAGACGGGAATGACAGCTAATTAGGGGATGACTACCCCCTAATTAGCTGCTTCTTATTTTTCCACGACTACTACATCTGGTATTACTCAGATAGGTGTACACAATCTACGTTAGAGAAACAACAAAGAAAAAACACCCTCACCGCCAACACGACATCATCATTCCATCATCATAAACTTAACTGTCATTTTCCCAACCAAATGCCATCTAGCTCTGCACCCTTTTTTGTTCCATTGCGTATTGGTGACAAATGGATCCCCGCCTACGCGGGAATGACAATGAAAGTGTATCGCTTTACTTAGGGAAGATTCGTAAATAAGTTTTGAGTTTTGTCATCCCCCCCACCCTAACCCCGAAGGGGGAGGGAACTTTCTCCCTCTCCCTTTGGGAGAGGGCTGGAGTGAGGGCAAAACTCCAAAGTTAAAAACGAGCGTTCCCTTTAGTACACTAATCGGCGAATAGTCACAACAAGCAAAAGTAAGGTCAAACCATATGCGTATTATTTTATATTTAGGTAAAGGCGGCGTTGGCAAAACGACCACAGCCGCCGCCACTGCCATTCGCAGTGCAGAGTTAGGATACAAAACATTAGTCGCCAGCACGGACATCGCCCATAGTTTGGCGGATTCATTGGATGTGCCATTAGGCGCGAACCCCATCGAAATCAGAGAAAATTTATGGGCACAAGAGATCAACGCCGTTACCGATATTCATCAGTATTGGGGAACGGTGCAGGATTATGTTTCCGATAAACTCAGCAGCGGCAAAGGGCTTAGCAACGTCGTTGCCGACGAGCTATCCGCTTTTCCGGGCATGGATGAGATTGTCAGTTTGCTGCACATCAACAAGCAAGCCAAAGAGCGTAATTTTGATCGGGTCATCATTGATGCCGCGCCAACAGGCGAGACCATCCGCCTGCTTACGATGCCCGATACCTTCCGCTGGTACGCTGGGCAACTGAATAAATTGGAGCGCGGCGTGGCGATGCGAGTGCTAAAACCCATCGCTGGCCGCTTTTTAAAAGATACAAATGAGCTTTTTGAGGCATTAAACCAATTGGATAAGGCCACAGCAGAGCTACGCGAAACATTAAGTAATCCAGAAATCAGCAGCTATCGTGTGGTACTGCAACCTGAAAAGATGGTCATCCGCGAGGCAGAACGGGCTGTCAGTTATTTGGGATTGTTCAACTATCCAGTCGATGCAGTTGTGGTTAATCGGGTCTTGTCCGAATCGGACAGCGAAGGGGAATTTTATCGCCGCCGCTATGAAATTCAGCAAAAATATATGACGATGATTGAGAATAATTTTCGGCCGTTGCCATTATGGTACGCGCCGTATTATGCGGAAGAGGTCGTGGGGATGGAGGCGTTATCCCGTTTGGCACATGATTGCTTTGGCGATACCGATCCGGGTGATATTTTCTATCATGGCAAGTTGCAAGAGAGCATCGAGAATGAAGATGGCTCGTACACGTTGCGTATCCCGTTGCCATTTGTGACTAAAGATGCGGTGAAATTGCGTAAGCGTGGTGATGAACTGTTCATCACTATCGGCAATTTTAAGCGGGAGATGATTTTGCCGACGGTGTTAGCCAAGCGGCGGGCTGGCGGCGGCCGTTTGCGTGATGGCGTGCTGGAAATTACATTTTTGCCTGTGGAAGAGGTAGTAGACGGTCACTCTCCCCAATGATTTGTACACTGATTACACAGACAAACACAGATAAAAAGTAAAAAATCAGTGCAATCAGCGCAATCAGTGTCCCATTTTAGTTAGGGAGGTGATTGCTTACAAGAGGTGGTAGAAACGGCCGTTTAAATTGGACACTGATACTTCGACGTAGCTCAGCACAAGTTTCACAGATGAACACAGATTTATATTAGTGTGTAAAATCGAAACTTTTCTGTAATCTGCGCGTAATGCGACATATAAGATTTAGAAGTTAAAAGCTTGTTTCTTGTAGAAACCAAGTTTTTTAGTAAACAGGAGAACAAATGATGAGCGAAGATAACGAAAAGACAACCGAAGATTTGAAAGCTGAAGAACAAGAAACCGTTGACACATCGGCGACTGAAGAAGAAATCAATGAAGAGATCGATGTAGAAGAGGACGAAATGGATGATGGCACGCAATGGACTGAAGAGTTCGTCGTTGCCGGATCCGAAATTGTGGATGCTGTAAAACGGCTGATTCACGAAGCTGGTGTGCGCCGCATTGTTGTGAAAAATGACGAAAAGCGCATTCACCTTGAACTTCCACTCTGGATTGGTGTTGCGGGTATCGCGTTGTTGCCTTTCTACGCGGCGTTGGCTGTGATTGCGGCGTTGCTGGTGGATTGCACCATCTTGGTAGAACGTGATGTGCCGAAAGAGAAGGAAGCGGCGGCTGATGAAATGGC
>CAYSDT010000125.1:4114-7896 GCA_964429835.1 uncultured Ardenticatenaceae bacterium
GCAGAAAAAAGAAAAGCACCCCAATTGGGGTGCTTTTTAGGTAGCGGGGACAAGATTCGAACTTGCGACCTCCGGGTTATGAGCCCGACGAGCTGCCTCTGCTCTACCCCGCAACAACAGGAAGGATTATACACAATGACAGGAAATGGTCAAGATCAATATACGATCTCACCACTGACAAAAGCGGCCGTCTCTGGTTGTTGCGGCTGTTCAAAGAACGCTTCCGTGTCTGCTATCTCGACTAAACGGCCGTTCATCAGCAACATCACCCTGTCCGCCAATCGGCGTGCTTGAAAGATGTTATGGGTGACAATAACGGCCGTTATTCCCTCATTCTCATTAGCGTGCCGCACAAATTGTTCGATTAAACCGATATTATAGGGGTCAAGATTGGCTGTTGGCTCATCCAAGATCAGCACTTTGGGTTGCAAAACCAACGCCCGCGCCAACGCCACCCGCTGCATTTCGCCGCCAGAAAGGGTTGGCGCGGCGGCGGTGGCAAGTTCGGACAAGCCAAGTTGATCGATAACGGCCGTTATGCGTTCATCATCCGTCGCCAAGCCGCGCAAGCGCAAGCCGTAAATCACATTGTCGCGCACGGAGCGATGGAGCAGTTGTGGACGCTGAAAAACCATCGTCACTTCGCGGCGGGCGGTTAAATCAGGCCATTCGGCATCGACGGGGCGGCTTTGATAGCTGAGATTACCAGTTAACGGCCGTTCTAGGAATGCTAACAGCCGCAACAGCGTGCTTTTACCCGCCCCGCTCGGCCCAACGACGGCCAAAACCTCACCCTTATGAATGTCCAAATGGTCAATATCGAGGACGATACGGCCGTTATACCCTTGTGTTACTCTGTCTAAGTTATAAATCATTTATTCTTTGCAAGTGGGCAAGTAGAAAGTTGCAAGTATGCACGTTTTGCTATCACCTGCTACTTGCCTACTTGCCACTTGCTCGCTTGCCGTTCACAACTGTGCAAACCAGCGTTGCACCATTGGCACTTGAAAACGATAACGGCCGTTTTCATCCAATTCAATCAACTCCCGCTGAAGCAAGCGGGTGACAGTTTCCTCTCCCCCGCTCCCCCTCTCCCCATCTCCCCCGCCCCTCTGCTCCCCTGCTCCCCTGCTCCCCATCGCCAATTGGCGCAAAAACGCCAGCCCGTCACTGTCAACCTGATTTTGTTGAATATCAGCGAAGAAAAAACTGCCGTGTGTGAGTGCTTCAGGAACGGCCGTTTCTACATCAACCAACGTCGCCAATCGCCGCATTGCTGGCTCCTGCTCATTTTTTAAGGCCACAATTTCCGCGCACAACAGTTGCACCAAAAACGGATGACCGTTTGTCAACTCAATGACCTGTTCTACCGCTTCGGATTCATAGCGCAACATGAAATCATCCGTTGGCGCAGTGATCAATTGCCGTGATTCGACCGCGCTCAGATGACCGATATGCACCACCTGCACATTGATCAAGTAGCTTGCCCAGCGGTGGAATTCGCCCAGCGTGTGCGAGCCAGACAGCAACGCTTTGAAATGGGAACGATGCTGGATGAGATGGCGCAACATGCCCAAAATCTCATCTTCATCGAGGTCTCCTTTGGCAAAAGCGGTGTCCAATGCCTCAAATTCGTCCAGCACCAGCAACGCCATATTATCGCCCAACCCGCTTTCTATATCTTCCAGCCACTCTTCAAAGACGGTGAACGGATCATCTTTCAGCATGTCGCGGGTGAGCGGTGGCAACTCAAAATCACGTTGCCGTCGCGCCGACCGCGCCATACTGCGCGACATATTATAGAGGAAGCCCGCCACATTTTTTGCCCGCGATGCCGGCCCTTGTAAATCGACAAACAGGGGGACGATGGCGTGTGGAAACAGTCGCCCCAGATTATTCAGCAATGATGTTTTGCCCACGCGACGCTGCCCGTACAGCAAAATCGGCGGCTGGCGGCGGTCAAGCAGCAGTTGCTCAATCCGCGCACTGATGTCCGCCCGCCCGACAAAAATCTCCTGCTGTTCGGTCAGCGGCACACCGATGATGTACGGATTGTCGATTTCCTGCCGTAATTCGGCCTCTGTCGCCAAAAATTGCCCTTGCGCGGCGATAATTTGTCGCCATTCGGTGGCGATGGGGCGAAAACGGGCGGCGTATGGCTCTGTACTGCGCGTCAATTCGCGGATCAAGCCGTTTAGACGGTCTTCGACGGCATTGAGTGCCAGCCGCTGGTTATACACACTGCCCTGCGATTGCGCCGCGCTGACATCTTTGCTGATGCGATTAAAACTGCGTAATAGTGCGCTGGCTGGCCCTGATAATTCACCCGCTTCCATCTGCAACGCACCGATGGCGGCCGCGTCGGTGCATTCTTCCAATTGACGGGCATCTATTTCGATTTGTGCCGCTTGTGCCGCCCATCGCTGACGGCCGTTATTCAGGTATTCCATCGCCGCTTCGGCTTCGATGGGGTTATGCGCCATCGTCAACAGCAGATGGGCATCCAATCCGCTCAGTTTCAATCGCTGAAATTCGTCCCAAAAGGCGGAATGAAAGCGGAGCAAGCTGGGGCGATGGGGTTTTTCGGGCAGACGGCGTTCGTCGAGGCGGTAAAGTTGGGTATTAACGGCCGTTACAAACGGATACGAAAGGACAGGCCGCCACCACGTCAGCGTCAATCCCAGCAGCACGCCGACCATGCTGAAATACAGCACAGGCGGAAAGTATTCGATGGAAAAGAAGAAGACGGACAGCCCGCCAGCCCCGCCCAACGCGCCCGCCAGCGCACCCGCGCCCGGCCCCGCCAGCCGGTCGGCCAGCACATACGGCAGGGCAAACAGCGAAGCCATCAATGCCCCCAAACTGATGAAACTGACGATATTTTGCGTTGACCCCAGTTCGACAAGGCCGATTAACAGCGTTCCCATCGCCCCCACGACAAGCCCACCCATGATGCCGCGCGGCCACATTGTGGTGCGCCAATAGACGGCCAAACCAAATGGTGCGCCAACGGCCACGCCGACCATCAGTTGCCCGTTGATTTTACTGGTAAAAAAGCCAGCCATCACCCCGATCAATACGCTGATGAGCAGACCGTTTAGCTGTCGGGAGAGGGAGTGGGCGGCGGTTGAGTCGGTGGCGCGGTCGGCAACGCCCATCGCCACGCTGTAGGCCAGCCCGCCTGCCAGTCCGCCTGCCAAACCGATGGCGACGTTCAGCAGAAAGGTGGGCGTGGCATTGGAAAGAAAGGGAATGCTGGGCAGTACGCCGCCCAAATACAGTCCACTCGATAATCCTGAAATGAGACCGACTGCCAGCCCAACGGCCGTTCCTACGGCAACGCTGCCGACGACGCTGGCTGCAATGGCAGCGATAAAACCGATACTAATCCCGATTATGATGCCTAAAAGTGCGTTTTGAACGGGCAATTGCAACAGCCACACGCCTAATCCGAGCAGTGCGCCCGTCACCATCACCCACGCAAAGGTGAGCAGAAACAGCAGGCGCAAAAAGCGGATTTTCAGCCAATGTTCACGCCCTAATTCGGCAAGGCAGAAGTCGGGTGGCAGGGCTAAATCCAGCCCGTCAACGTAGTTGCGCCACGCCGATGGGTGGAAAAAGAGCCAGAACAGCAGTCGAAAACTGCCCAAAATCAAGCTGCGGGGGAGATTGGGATCGTTTGTATACATAAAATATGAAGGGTACAGCGGATTGTGGAAATAAACGGATAACACGGCAGATAAATCTGCTGCTACATTTGCAAAGTCGGCCTTCGCCGACTA
>CAYSDT010000126.1:0-5727 GCA_964429835.1 uncultured Ardenticatenaceae bacterium
AAGGTGAGTCAGGAAAATTTATCATCATCAGACTATGCACGCATACGTCAGTTAATACAAGAAATTAAACAGCAAAATAGATAGCTATTTGTGCGTGCTGGGGATTGGTGAGAATTTTAGGGGTTGACAAACACAGAGAAAACATCATACTAAAAATATCTACATTATTGGTATTAACAAATAACAGGAGAACATTATGTCCCAAGCAGTTGTGATGGAAATCATTGGCAAAGCCATTGATGATAAAAAGTTCCGCAAAAAATTATTCGAGCACCCCGCCAAAGCCTTAAATGGTTACGATCTTACCGATGAAGAACGTGTCTCATTAAGCAACCTCAACGAAGATAACTTTGATGACTTTACTGGTGGTTTAGGAGATCGCACAACAAAAGGATCGATTAGACCTGGATTCTAAATTAATACCAGCCCCATCAATTGAATCTTCCCATACTATTATTCAACTTTCGTGAGAATAATTTATGGGAAGATTTTGTAATTTTAGTTCCTCGCGTAACCCCTTAGCATATAACAAAAAACCCTTCCCATCAGTTTGATCTTGTGGATTTGTGCTGAAATGCAATTGATACCCAGCCATCTCCATGCAGATAAGTTTCTCTGCAAATCTAGACCTATTCAGAGCCGCTTCCGCTGATTTTTTCAGAAATTTATGTTTTTGTAGTACATTTTCTGTTATTTGTGCCGATCCTGACAAGAGCAGTGGCAGATAATCGGGACACCCATCTCCCATTACTATCCATTTCATCCCTCTGTTAAACAAAAATTGCGCGTCTTGATATTTTTGTTGGCGTACTTTAGCCACTCCATGGAAATAATCAAGTGCTGGATGCCACCATTTTAGTTCATTTGCAGAAAGAATTTCATCAGCTTCCTTAAACAATGCTTCCGCTATTGCTAGTGAACCAATTTCTAACTCGATTTGACCTAATGCAATTAAGGATCGTGCTTTCTCTTCGGGGTAGCTTTCGGGTTGCAAATTAATTAATTCGATAGCTTTGTCTAATTTTTCTTTGGCATCTCCCCACATTCTTAATGCACTGTAAAATTCATATCCCAAAAGCAAATTCACTTCGATAAGAAGGTAATCATCATCAGAATTTTTCAACAACACTGCCGTTTCCTGAAAGCTATCAGAAGCAGTCGCATAATCACCTAAATAAGATGATACCATCGCATAATTCATCAGTGCCAATGCCAGAAGATTAAGACTTGTATCTCTCCCTAATTCAACCGCATCTAAGAATGTTTTTCGTGAGTCTTCTGCTTTTCCCAAATTAAATTGAACAAACGCTACGTTGTTAAGAGCCATTCCGATGTTAACTGGTGAGCTAAACTGGCGCGAAAGAGTAACATTTTGCTGCATTGCAGTTAACGCTGCTGGCAAATCTTTTTTTGAAAAGAAGGAGTAACCGATAGCCTCATATATTCTTGCCAAGAGTGGGTTGTTATCGGCTTCCACACATAATTGTTTAGCGTAATTAAAATGTTGCAGGGCTTTTTTATGATCAAGAAGCATGTTATAAGCCCAGCCAGTCCACAAATATGCTAATGCCAAATCATTAGAGGAAATGCGTTGAGAAAGGTTGTGAATAACATTTCCTGAGTACGTAAGGACTTTGTCATATTGAGCTTGGCGGAAAGAAATATCAGCCATCATATTATATGCTTGTGCGAGTCGTTGTTGATGCTGGTACTTTTTTGTAAGCTCAACAGATTTGTGAGCATATGTTTTTGCTTTAACAAAATCACTTTGCAAGCGCAGAACATTACTGAATGAGAGATAAATATCAACGGCCGTTTCCCACAACTCCTCCACACCCAGTACATTCAAATGGCGTTCCGCCATCGTGTAAAATTCAACCGCTTCCTTATTTGCGAAAATGTCACGGGCGGCATTGGCGGCCGCGAGGGCGTATTTCAGCCCCTTTTCATGCTGGTTGGTATGTCCATAATGGTACGCTAACGCCGCATAGTACGGCTTTAGGTTATCCGCGTATTGGGTTTCCAGCCAATCGGCAACGGCCGTGTGTAAAATTTGGCGGCGGGCGAAAGGAAGGCTTTCGTAAGCGACTTCATGTGTCAGCGCATGTTGGAAAAGGTAAATCCACTCTGGGTCATCGGCGATGAGTTGTGTCATCTGCACCGATGAGAGGCCGCTCAATAGTTGGATGAGTGTGTTACGATCTTGCTCGCGGGTGATGCCATCTAACGCTTTGAGGGCAAATTCGCGGCCAATGACGGATGCGATTTGCAGTAATTCACGCCGCGCAGGTTCCAATCTGTCCAGTCGCGCCAGCAGCAAGCCGTAAATGCTGTCAGGCAAGGGCATGTTTGCCAACGCCGTTTCGTCCACTTGAACACGGCCGTTTATCTGCAACACCCCTGCCGCCATCAACATATTCAATGATTCCTCTAAAAACAGGGGATTGACGGGGCTGTCCCGCCCATCACGGTCGCGCAAGCCGAGATGTTGCTCCACCAGCGGCGGCAATGTCTCTTCGCCTGTTAATTGTTGCATCAGTTGACGGCCGTTTTGCGGTGTTAAATCAGTGATTGTGATCGTCGTCGCGTCGGCAAGTGCGTCTAACTGCAAATTATTTACAGGGCGAAACAGCATGACGATGAGAAGCGAGGAATCCATCAGGCGGGCGGCCAATTCATCGATCAACTTGAGGCTGGCTTGGTCAGCCCAATGAATATCTTCAAGGACGATGAGTAGCGGCTGGGTGGTGGCCGCCATTTGCAAACAGCGGCGGGCGAGGGCGAAAAAGCGCATTTGGCGCGATTCGGCGGTCATGGCGGTTAAAACGGCCGTTTGTTCAATCGGCAACCCCAACAGTTCGCCCCATAAGCCGACATCATCATCGGAAACATCGGGCAGTAATGCCCGCGTGCGGGCGGTGACAATTTGCGCCTGTTCGTCGGCATCCATCGTCGGCAGCAAGCCGAAAAAGTCCTGCCAAATGGTACTCCACGCGGCAAACGGCGTGTCGCTCAAATGTTGTTGGCACACGCCAACCAGCCCTTCGCCCCCTTTTCGTAGCCAATGGTGTACGCCAGCGGCCAACAAGCGCGTTTTGCCCGCGCCCGTCACGCCGACGATGGAAAGCAGGCGGCTATCCCCGTTCCACGCCTCATCCATCACCGAAAGCATAACGGCCGTTTCTTCATCACGACCAACCAACGGCTTGTTCCAACGACCAAAATACGCCTGAATTTGCGTCGCCGTTGCCACATCGCCCAGCGCGTAATGGGGAACCATCGCCCCTTGTTTGCCTTTCAAATAGACAGGGGCGACGGTGCTGAATTCGATGGATTGCCGCACACGATGGGCGGTTGATTCGTCAGTAAGAACACGGCCGTTTTCACAAATCGCCGTCAGCCGTGCCGACAGATTGACCACATCGCCGACAACGGTGTATTCACTGCGGCTGGACGCACCGACGGGGCCGGCAAACACTTTGCCCGCCGCCAGCCCAATCCGCTGTTCGCTGATGTAGGCGGGGCGTTCGCGCTGCAACGCCAACGCGCACCGAATCGCCTGATCGGGCGCGTCGGGGGCGATGGGTGCGCCAAACATGATGTGCAACTGGTTGCCTTTGTCACCAGTGAGAACCCGATTCAAACGGCCGTTTTCCGCCCCAAATCGCTTCACAATCGCATGAACATGCTGATAATACGCCTGCATCTGCCCATCATCGTACTCAAATCCCACAAATATAGAAGTGACAGGACGATGTTCAGCCAAATAAATTGCGCCCGTCCCATGCAACCGCTGATGCAGCGATGGCGGCACAAACGCAGGTGCAATCTGCTCCAATCGCGCCATTGCCTCTTCATCATACATCGCCCAATCAAGTAAAGGTTCAATTTTATTGGACACTGACTCCACGGATAAACACTGATCTTTTTCTTTTATATCAGTGAAGTCTGTGAAATCAGTGTCCAGTTTAAGCTGTTGACAAAATGAACGGCTGGCGATGATTTGGCCTGCGCTGGCGTGTTTCTCAGCTTCGGCCGCTTCTTCAACGGCCGTTCCCATCAACACAAACTCGAACCCCATCTGCTCATCGCCAAGCACAAGCTCTTGGCAACGGCCGTAGCCCGCCCCAATTTTAATCGTCAAGGGGAAAAGCGGCTCTTTGTCAGGGGGGCGATGGGTTTCGACCGCTTGAAAGCGCGTCAGCATTAACGCCTGCATCTGTTGGGCGCACGATAACGCCCGTGCGGTCGCCGTGCCGTCTTCATCGGGGAAATAGATCGCCATCGCATCCCCGTGAAAGTGAGCGACCGCGCCGCCCATCGCGTGAATCACGTCGATCATCGCTGTGAAGGTGAGCATCAACACGCGGTTGACCTCTTCCGCGCCGCGTGCGCCATCGGTTGCCAACTCTTCCGACATGGCGGTGAAGCCCGAAATGTCAGAGAAGAGTGTGGCCGCGTGCAGCTCGTTTGGCACACCAGCATCCATCGCCCCGTGCCGCAAAATGCGGCGCGACAGGGTGACGGGAATGAAGGCGGCTAGGCGACGGAGTGAGTTCATTGTTTAATTGATAATTGTGTGTTTCATTTCAGTTGGAGGGGTTTGGCAACGCCAAACCCGTACAGTAGGGGCATGGTGTCGCCATGCCCAACAATCGAAACATCCAACTCATTTGAAACACACCCATTATCAATTCTCCATTAAAAAATGATCGGCGTTTTGGGGCAGTGACTGATCAATTCAATGCCATTTTCCGTCAGCACGCCCAAATCTTCGATGCGGATGCCGCCCCAATCGGGGAGATAGATGCCGGGTTCGACGGTGATGGTCATGCCAACAACGGCCGTTTCCTTTTTAGACCGCGCCCCACTACCAACACTTGGTGCTTCATGGATGTCCAACCCCACCCCATGCCCCAGCCCGTGTCCGAAATTATCGCCATACCCCGCCGCTTTAATTACGTCACGGGCGATGGAGTCGATGGCGTAGCTTGTCATGTCCGCTTGCGCTTGCTCAAAAACGGCCGTGTGTGCCGCTAAAACTAAGTTGTAAATCTCCCAAAACTTATCCGTCGGTTCCGCGCCCAAGAAGAATGCTCGCGTCATGTCGCTGTGGTAGCCGTTCAGCTTCGCGCCCATGTCCACCGTCAGCGCGTCGCCCGCCTGCATCACATAATCGCTGGGGGTGTGATGGGGACGTGCGCTGTTTTTTCCAGCGGCAACGATGACATCAAACGCCATCCCATCCGCCCCCAATTCGCGCATTTCCTTCTCCAATTGCCACGCCAGCCACTTTTCGCTCACGCCCGGCCGCGCCAAATCGTTCACTTTTGCCATCACCTCATCGGTGATGGCGGCGGCGGCGCGGATGGCATCCAGCTCTTCGGCCGTTTTTAGCGCACGAAACGGGGCGATGGGTGCATTTATCCCCAGCCAGCTTATCTTTTTCAGTCGTTTAAGGTCATTTGCATCCGCAAGGGTGACTTGGGTGCTGTCGAGGCCAAATCGGGAAACGGCCGTTTGCTCAAATAATTTAACCGCCTCCCCCTTGCGCCGCCGTAACTTGAATAACTCAAAATCAGGCGATTGGGCGATGGCTTGCTCCCAATAACGGGAATCTGTCGCCAAAATTGCCTTTTCGCGGGTGATGACAAGCTGCCCCGCCGAGCCAGTGAAGCCGCTTAACCAGCGACGGTTCACCCCGTCGTCAATCATCAGCCCATCGAC
>CAYSDT010000126.1:5827-7882 GCA_964429835.1 uncultured Ardenticatenaceae bacterium
GCATACGTCGGATCCATCCCAAAATAGGACAGATTTTGCGCCCCCAGATTCTTGCCCTTGCTCATCGGCGTGTCCGAAGCGTAATGCAGCATCCCGATGGGGAAGGGGGCGTTGTACAGGTTGACCAGTTCATTATACGGATGCCGCTTGGGGCGTGCCATCTCGTACACACTGCTCAGATATGGCCCCGCTTCCATCTCTAAATCGGTGTACCCTTCTTGATAGAAGACCGACATATGGCTTTCGTTTTGCAGGAATGTACCCGGCGCGGTAATCGCCTTTTGATTGTCCATCACCGTGCCGTAGACTAAAAAGGGGTCAATATCGGCGGCGGTGAAGCAGTTGTTGATTAGATAGGTGTTGAGTGAATGTTCGTCATGCACCACGCTGGGAATCATCACGTCACCAATACGGCCGTTTAATGTCGCCGCCTTGCCCACGATATAAACCCCGCGAATTTCATCAATGTTACGCGCAATCTCGCTTAACACCTGATACGCGGCCAACCCCAACGGGTAATCCAGATTGACGATGAGGGCGTTGCTCTCTTTCAACTTCTCGATTTGATCGAAGTGTAAACGGCCGTCTAAATGATCCAGATTCAGCTTGTTCAACTCCACAACCTGCACTTCAATATCAAACGCATGTGCGCTCGGCACACGGGTAATACCCGATTTCTTCTCTTGCTTAATACGCTCAGTCACAACCTCTGGGCGTGCCTTTTCGTACTTTTTCAATACATAATAGAGGAAATTGGCACGATTGCTGGGCACAGACCGTTCTTGAATGTCATGATGCTCTTTCAGTAGCCCGCGCTCCCCTTTTTCATGGATGAAATCATCCAATTCACTCTCTTTTTGCAAGGCAAAACCAGTCAACAGATTATTCATGCTGTGCGTGTTACTGGAGATGAAATAGACAGGTCGCTCATCAAACACGATGTGTGGCAGTTTGTCTTCCACATGCTGCCACCAGCGGCGGGTCGCACGTTTATAGTCGGCCAACGAACCCGCCAACGAGCGGATGGAAAGTGGTTGATTGTACTGAGCGATGTCCAAAAGACGAACGGCCGTTTTCTCCTTCCACACCGTGCATAATTTTTTCATATCACCCGTTGAAATGTCGGCAAATTCAGCCAACTGCTTCAATCGCTTGCCCGCTGGCACACCATCATCCTCATCGCGCACTTGCTCCAACAGGGCGATGGCTTTCTTTTTGCCCAATAAATCATGCAGTTTTTGCCGCTCAATCTGATACGCCGTCAAAATGGGAATGATGTCGTCGATGTCCGAGCGACTGGCGATGTAGAGTGCCAGCGTCTTATTTCCATCAAAAAAGCTGCGCCGCCGACGGCCGGGCGCACTAACCAATTGCCACGATTCCACCGCGTAATTATGCTTGGCAAAAACCGACTCCGATTGCCCCATAATCACCAGATTGACCTGTCCCAGACAGGCGGGCATTCGTAAAATGCCATAAATAAACGCCGACATATCGGGTGTAGGGCTGTCGGCGTTGATGTGTAGTGCAGAGCGCATCCGCTTGTGAGCTTCGCGCAATGTTTTAATCTGCACAGCGTTGCTGCTGCGTAACAACGAGTAGTATGTTCGCATGTACAGCTTAATTTCTTCGTTTCCTGAGCTTGGTACGGTTCTATCCATGAGGGGACTCCTTTTTAAGATTGGGACACTGATTTCGCAGATGAACACAGATGGGTAACGGTTGCGCTCAAAGTGGCAAGATAAAGAATCAGTGTAATTAGTGTTCAATAGTAGTGTGGGGAATTTACCCGTTTTTTGAAAAGGTACAAGTTACAGTGTAGGGGCGGGAAGGGCGGGATGAGCCTCCCTTTTTGAAGAAAGGTTTTCTCTCCCGCCCTTCTCGCCCTGAATTCCAACCACCGCGTACATAAATACGCGGTAGATAATGTACGGGGCGAGAAGGCGCGGAACGAATGCCGTCCGTCTTGCATGAATCCTATCCGCGCCATCCCGCCCCCACTATTATCTTGGAGAACTGTTTTTCTTTGGGGGAAAAATATCTTATCAGGGAGCA
>CAYSDT010000127.1:0-3362 GCA_964429835.1 uncultured Ardenticatenaceae bacterium
TTGATGAAACCTGTCAGGTCTTTACCCCAAGTTATTGAGATGTTATGTAGAGTCATGCAAAAACCCCCAATATCATGACCCCATATGGCGTGTTTGTTACGCGGGTCTCTATTTAATTTCTGCCAAAAACGCATCCACCCCATCCTGAATATCAAGATAGAAATGTTCAGGCGGAACGGTTTCTTCCAAGCCCGCCCGCTGCATGATGTCGCGCACTTTTGTTTTTACGCGGGCAAATCGTAAATCAATCCCCGTCTTTGCCATCTCTTCACTCAATTCTCTCAGTGTAATAACGGCCGTTGCATCAATATCATTCATGGATTCGGCATCAATCAAAATGACTTTTGGCGGCGAATCCGCCCTTGCCGCCGCACGGCGGGCGGCGATGATGAAATCGTGTACGTTGGCGAAGAATAGCGAGCCATCGAAGCGCAGAATGAGCAAGCCAGGGTACGTTTCCCCGTCGGGATAATTGGCGATACTCTGATAAACGGCCGTTTCTCCCACTCGTCCCAACACCGACGTATTACGTCTTTTTGTACCCCATAACAGGACAATCAAGCCCAGAAATGCGGCCAGCAGCAGCCCTTGCAGCAAGCCCAGCATCAATACGCCGACAGCGGCAACCAGCGAGGTTGCAAAATCAAGGGTGGTGATGTTTTTGTACTTTGAGATTTTGCTATAGTTGATGTTTTTCCAAACGGCGTGAATGACAATCGCCCCCAAAGTTGCTTCGGGCAAATTATGGAAGAAGGCGGTGAAAAAAACGGCCGTTACCAAAATAGCAATCGCGGCTACGATGGAAACCATCTGCGACTTTGCCCCCGATTCAATTGAGGCTGACGTGCGTGACATACTGCCATCGCCCACAAAACCACCGCTAAAACCCGCGCCTAAATTGGCAATGCCCAACGCGATTAGCTCTTGGTCAGCGTCAACTTCATACCCAAATCGCACGCTGTACGAACGGGCGATGGCGACCGATTCGGCAAAAGCGACGAGGGCAACGCCAATTGAACCAGCCGCAACCGTCAACAGTTTATCCAGATTTAACCCATCGGGAATGCCAAACGGGGGCAAGCCTGCTGGAATTTCGCCGACAATATGAATGCCCATTTCGTGAAAATCGAACAGGCTGGAGGCGGCGATGGATAAAAAGAGGACGACGAGTGCGGATGGCAGTTTGGGCGTGTATTTGTGCATGGCAAACAGCGTTCCCAAACTAATCAGCCCCACAATTAAGGTCGGGAAATGGGTCTGCCCAATGTCACGGATGATAAACAGGATGTCGGGGATGAAATCCATTTCCACGGGGCTAAACCCGACAAGTTTGCTTATCTGCCCCACAGCGATGGAAATTGCCACGCCGACGACGAACCCATCCAGCACGGGGCGGGAAAGGAAATCTGCCAACACGCCCAGTTTCAAAAAGCCGCCAGCGATGAGCATTGCGCCCACCATGAACGCCAGCGCGATGGAGTAGAGGATGAAATCGTCGCTGCCCACGACGGCTAATCCAGCGACGACGCTGAACGAGAGGGCGGCAACGGCCGAACTTGGCCCAACATGCAAATGGCGCGATGTGCCAAAAATAGCGTAAGCGATCAACGCCAACGGAGCCGCATACAGCCCTGCTTCTGGCGGCACGCCGGCAATGCTGGCATACGCCATCGCTTCGGGAACGACTAACGCCCACACAGTCAGCGCGGCAATCACGTCAGCACGCAACCATTTTGGTTGATAGGCGGGCAGCCATGCTAAGATGGGGAAATATGATTTTGGAGAACGGCCGTTTTCTTCTTCTGCGGTTGCTGTTGTCATAGATATAAATTTAATCCACAGATTACGCAGATTATTTCAAAAAGGAATCTGCGTAAATCTGCGTAATCTGCGGATCATAGATGTTAAATAATTTGTCTCTTAACCATTTCTGGAAGATGCACGCAGGATCAACAGGAACAAGTTAATAAAGTCGAGATATAACTTCAATGCGCCTAACACAATCAGCCCCCCGCGTGCGGGATGGCTGTCAAGTTTTTGCGCCATCTGTTTGATGGCCGCCGCATCCCAAGCGGTAAGCCCGACAAAAAGGGCGATACCGATGAAGTTTAACGTCCAATTGAAGGTGGAATTAGATGCAAAAATCAGGCTGAATATCCACGCCAAACTCCATCCTGCAAGGAGCATAAACATGATGCCCCCCGTTTTGGCTAAATCTATCTTGAACACAAAACCAGCAATACTGCTGATGAAAAACGTGCCAGCCGTAATCCAAAATACAGAAGCGATCATCTCGCCGCTATACAGCAAAAAGATGGTCGAGATGGTTACGCCTGTCAGCGCGGCATAAAGGAAAAAGAGCAACGCGGCCGCGCCCGTACTCAAATCCATTATTTTTGCGCTCAGGGCAACGACGATCACAATCTGAATCATGAATAACCCGAAAGCGATCCACGGGTTCGTGCTGACTTTCCATAATAATTCTACATTTGTACTAACCCACGTCGAAACAACGGCCGTTACTAATAAGCCAATCGACATCAATAAATACGTTTGGGCAATAAAACTCTTTACTCGTGAGTCGCTGACCGTGTTCACTTGGTTTGCTTGAACTGCTTGTGCCATTATAAATTCTCCTAATTTGGGAGTGACGAATAGTGCATGAAGACGCACTATTCACACACTCACCACTCGTTTATGCTGATTGTTCCATCATTTCTGTCCAGCGATTATACGATTCAATTTCCACAGCACGATTCACCTGAATTTGCATGACAATGCCAGCGGCGGCCATCAAGAAGAAGAGCAGCATCCATAATGGCGAATCATCCAACAAGGTTTTCATCGGGTTTTCCATGACGCGGATAAGCTCTGCAGCACCCACACCAGCAACTAAAGTGGCGATGGTAACGCCTGCACCGCCAACGGCCGTTGCTACGATGATGACGTATTTTGCCAAGTTGAAGTAGAACGTCGCCCCAATAACGATGAGTGCCAGTGAAAGAGCCACGAACAGGGTGATGAAGGTCAAATTGGCATTAAACATGCCCATAACTGCTACCCCAATGCCATACCCCAACGATCCCGCCAAAATACCGACACCGATGACGTAAAACAGATAGGACAAGACGGCAAAAAGCAGGGCAACGATGAAGCCGACTACCCAACTCGTGGCCGTTGACAAAAATGCCTCGCCAAAAATGGCTTGGATCGTCTGTGCGCCTAACGTAAAGCCAAAGAAAAAGCCCCAGATGGGGAGTAAAAACAGGAACAGCCGATAGCCGCCAAAGGTGACGAGTGTTCCGAACAGTAACGCAATCATTGTCACGCATAGTAATTCAAAAGTCATGATGTAAATCTCC
>CAYSDT010000127.1:3462-5147 GCA_964429835.1 uncultured Ardenticatenaceae bacterium
TTACTCTCTTCCAATAAGTTTTGACAACCATTGTGTGCTTTCATGCTCGTTCAAAACCAGCATCAACATCACCGTGATTGGCATAGATAATAGTGCGCCGATTGGACCTAATATCCAACCCCACACAAAAAACGAAATGAATACAATAGAGGGGGACAGGCTTAATTTTTTGCCTGTGTATGCTGGTTCCAGCACATTTTCAATCAGCAAATTCAGGGCGACGACCCCGACGACGACCAAAATTCCCTTTGTCAGGCCAAATTCAGCTAATGCTAAAATCGTGGGTGGAATCATCGCGGTAAACAGGCCGATGTAGGGGACGTAGCTGAGGACAAAGGCGAGTACGCCCCATAAAAGGGCGTAATCCACGCCCAACACAAGCAGCCAGATCGTGAAGCCGACCCCTGTCACCAAGTTTAGACGGGTACGGATGCCGAAGTAGGAAACGGCCGTTTTCATCAATGACGGCATCTGGCTCAACACAGGTCGATCCATCAAATCGTGCGCCATCAATTTGCGAAAGCGGGGCGTTTCTATCAACAAAAACGCAACCAATACCAAGCCGATAAGGAAGTTACTAGCCATGTCTACCAGCATGGAAATGATGGCGACCAACACTTTGCCCAATCCATCGCTGCCCATCGCCCCCGACACACCCATCGCCGCCCCCGTTGCGCCCAATGACGCTTCTAAATCAGCGGCCATGTTGTCCAGATTGCCCAAATGCAGTTGTAATCCATCTTGCAAACTGTTGATTGAGGTGATGAACAAAAGAGCCATCCCGATACCACTAGCCAATATCGCCAGAATCAGAATCAGGAGGGCGTAGCTTGATTTAACGCCCCGTTTTTGCAACCAAAAGTAGCCTGGCAACGCCAACGCCGTCAAATACCAACCTAACAAGATGGGGGTCAGCACCGAGGCAGACCAAGAAATCAAGATCATCACCAGCCCCACAAGAGCTACGCCTGCCAGCGCAAAGGTGATGGGTGCAATTTTTTCTTCAACTTTCATACGGAATATCCTAAGCTGCTAGGGCGAATAAATTCGCGGCTACCGTTGCAAAACCGACCTACGTCGGTTCGGTTCTAGTCGGCGAAGGCCGACTTTGCAGGCGTAGCCGCAGATTTATCTGCCGTGCTATTTTCTTCTTCCAGCCACGCATTAGCGGCGATCATCGCCTTTTTCGTTGAGCCGCCCAATATCTCTTCGGTCAGGAAAACATCATTTTCAGGAATGTTCTCAAATGTTTCGGTTCGTTTCAACTGATTGTACACATTTTGGCTTACGCCCGACAACATCAACTTGCCGCCACCCGCTTGAATGCGCTTGGCGTACCGTTCCACGATTTGGATAAACGTGCTGCCGACCTGCGAACGGCCGTGCATTCTGAAAATCACAACCGCCCGTTTCGCCTCGTCCACATCGGGCAATACACTTTCGATGGTGCGTGCGCTGGCGAAGAACAGTGCGCCCCACGCATACAAAACGGTGACGCTGTTATCGGCTGGCACTGCGGGAGACGGCCGTTCCATAAACACGCCCTCTTTCGCTTCCACCAACTCCACAACCTGCACATCTTGGGATGAGGTGTACACAAAATCGAGAATCGACAGCAACACGCCGACGAAAACCGCTTCCTGCACTTCCAAAACCAGCGTGGACAAAAAGGTGACGCTCATCAC
>CAYSDT010000127.1:5247-6474 GCA_964429835.1 uncultured Ardenticatenaceae bacterium
CCAGAAACGATATTGGCGATGCCCTGCCCCCTGAAATCGCCTGATGCGTCGGGGTATTCGCCGTCAGGATTGGGGATGCTTTGACTGATGCCCGCCGCCTGAATCAGCCCTAACAAGCCGATGGCGATGGCTGGCATTGCCATTTTTCCCACCATAGACAGGCTGGGCAGCCCAAGTGTGGGGATGGCGGCCGCGATTTGGTTACTGTCGCCCACAAGTTCAACCGTCTCTAACCCCATCACCCCCGCAACAACGGAAGCTAACAGCATGGCGATGGCTAACGAGTAGTTGCGTAATTTGGTGCGGCCAAGCAGAATGATGATCCCAATCGTACCCATGCCAAGTAGCAACGTGGTCGTATCCGTTTCGCCCAGATTGAACAGTAAATCGACTGCTTGCGCGACCGAGTTTCGATATTCACTATCGAATCCAGTTAGGTCGCCCAATTGCCCCAAGATCAGGATGGTTGCCACGCCGGTGAAGAAGCCCATCATCACCGCATTGGAGATGAAGCGGGTGAATACACCTAATTTGAGGACACCAAGCAGGAGTTGGAACAGGCCAATCATCACGGTTAACGTGATCATGGCGGTCAGGATGTTTTCATCGCCAATGCCAGCCAACGCGCCACCAACAGCCAACATCATAGCGGCCGTTGAGCCGATATTCATGTATTGGGAGCTGGTGAACAGGCTGCCAATCGGCGTACCCATAATCAGGGCGTTAAAGCCATAGGTTGGGTTTACGCCAGCCAACAGTGCGGAAGCGATGGCATCTGGGACGGCGACTAAGGCCATCGTGATGGCCGCGCCAATGTCGGCGGGCAGGTTTTTTGTCTCGAAATCTAGTTTTGCCATAGGGTAAAGAGTGACAAGTAGCAAGTGGCAAGTAATTTCCTATTACTTGCCACTTGCTACTTGCTACTTGTGATTTTATGTCGTGGGCAGACGGTCTTTGTTGCCGTAACCACCACCAGCATACATACCAATATCAGATAATACAGCGAATCCGATCCACATCCAATCGAAGCCGACCACGCCACCAGGAGAGACACCGACGTACATCAGTGTTGTCCATGGCATGAATAAGAAGCCCAATAAAGGCCAGATAAAGGATTGGAAAGCAGCTTCCCAACGCAGTGGACTCATCAGCCACCACACCATGATACCAAAACGGGGGCCGAGCAACATTAGTGAGGTAAAGAAACAACACATAATAAAATTCTCC
>CAYSDT010000127.1:6574-7834 GCA_964429835.1 uncultured Ardenticatenaceae bacterium
CTTACTTCTTATTCTTCTTCGTCTGCACCAGCTTCATCAGCAACCGCATCAACAACTTCTTCGTCAACGTCATCCGTCATGTCAATTTCTTCGGGAACGGCATCAACAACTTCTTGATTTTCGGTTAACGCATCGACTTCGGTCATGTGTTCGGGAATAATTTCCGAAACGATGATTTCGCCGTTGAAGTTTTCAGCTTGCATACGATCCTGTAATGTTTTCCAATCAGCATCTTGAATAAGCGCGGCCAATGCGGATTCGTCGCTGCTCATTTCTTCGCCCAACGCTTTCATCAATTTATCTTTGATGCCTTTGTCGAACATACCAACGGCCGTTCCTGATACAACACCAGCCACAACCAGCGGCAACCCGCCGAAAAGTAGGCCAAAGACGATGCCAATCGCGCCGCCTTTCAAGAATCCTTTGCCTGCCGAGTCATCTTTCGTCTGATGCAGCTTGACTTTGCCTTTGGCATTCTTGGTGATGGCGACGGCATCTTTCAGTTTGACGACATCTTCTTTTGCTAATGCACGAACGGCCGTTAATGCTGCTTCTGCCGTGTCTGCACCAGGATATTTTACAACGATGAAACTATATTTTGCTTCTTTTTCTTTGGACATAATTTTCTCCTCGTCGTAGGTCAAGTTTGCAAACTTGACCTACATAAATTCTAGTGTGCCATCTGATCGATGCACACCGTTACTGCCAAGATCAACAAATCATCCTGACCTTCTTCAATTTCAACACCATAGCTGTCGCGGACACGGAACCATTTTTTGGAAGCCTCTGCAACTTTATCACGTCCTTCGCCGATGGTGTAATGATGGTCAACGATATTGCCTTTGACATCCAAATCGGGGCCGCCCTTGATGCTGACCGTGAAACGGTCGCGGACGGGGGAGATCATCTTCTTTTTGACCATCGCCACGCGCTTGCCGTGTTCGTCTTCCACTTCCATGCTGTCGCGGACACGCGCTTTACGCTCTTGAATTTTGTAGATTTCTTGGCCGTGTGCGTCTTCAAACTTTAATGTTTTGCGAACGCGCATCGCTTTGCCGTCTACTTTGAACACTTTTTTACCGTGTTCATCTTCAATCCAAAAATCGTTACCGATGGATGCTAATTTCTCACGCATTTGGTATCTATTTTTGCTACTACGGGCGCTTGGGTCACGGTCATCTCGTCTTTCTTCTCGTCTGTCTCGTCTACGTCGTCCCATGATATTACCTCCGTAATATAGTTATGTGGGGAAACAGTCAA
>CAYSDT010000128.1:0-4794 GCA_964429835.1 uncultured Ardenticatenaceae bacterium
TCAACGTAAACCTGCCCGCCGTTGTCGTGGATGATTTGACACATTTCTTCAATGGCCTCCTCAAAAACGCCGTGCGTGGAGGGGTAGGTGACCATAAACGCCGCCAACTTCTCGGCATGTTTGGCCGCTTTGGCGCGTAAATCGTCCACGTCAATGTTGCCGTTATCGTCACATTTCACGACAACGACTTTCATGCCTGCCAACGCCGCGCTGGCGGGATTTGTGCCATGTGCAGACGATGGGATCAGGCAGATGTTGCGATTATGATCGCCGCGTGATTTGTGGTAAGCGCGAATGACGAGCAAGCCTGTATATTCGCCTTGTGCGCCAGAGTTTGGCTGCATGGAAACGGCCGCAAACCCTGTAATTTCCGACAACCATTTATCAAGGCGACGGAACAATGCCAGATAACCGCCTGCCTGATTCTTGGGTATAAATGGATGCAATCCGCTAAATTTCGGCCACATCGTTGGCAGCATTTCGGCCGTTGCGTTCAATTTCATCGTACAAGAGCCGAGCGGAATCATGGAATGGGTCAACGATAAATCGCGCCCTTCCAATTTTTTGATGTAACGCATCATCTCCGTTTCAGAGTGGTAACTATTGAAAACGGGATGGGTCATAAAGTCGCTGTGGCGGCGATGGGGGGCTTCATATTTCAAGCGTAATTTATCCGTCCACTGATAAATATCAATTTGCCCTTTTCGCGCTCCGAATATCTCAAACAGCGTCTCTAAATCTTGAATCAGCGTAATTTCATCAAGTGAAATGCCGATGGAGCCATCTTCCAAGTAGCGCAGATTGATTTCACGCGATAATGCTTCAGCGCGAATGTATGCTTGTTCCCGTCTGCTGGTACGCACAGTCAGCGTGTCAAAAATGGGCGCGGTGTTGACGGTGAATTCAAGCTCACGCAACCCCTCAGCCAAAATGATGGTCAACATTCGCACACGATTGGCGATAGCTTTAATCCCATCTGGCCCGTGATAAACGGCGTACATGGAGGCCATAATGGCGAGCAATGCCTGCGCGGTGCAGATGTTGCTGGTCGCTTTATCACGACGGATGTGTTGTTCGCGGGTTTGCAACGCCAAGCGCATTCCAGGATTGCCATCAGCATCAATGGAGACACCGATGAGGCGGCCGGGCATGTTGCGTTTGTACACTTCGCGGGTTGCCATGTAAGCGGCGTGCGGCCCGCCGTATCCCATCGGGACACCGAAACGCTGCGTGTTGCCAATGACCACATCGGCTCCAAATTCACCGGGAGCGCGAAGCAGTGCCAGCGATAAAATATCGGCGGCAACGACGGCAAGGGCGTTATTTTCGTGCGCGGCATTGATGAAGGGTTCGTAATCAAGCACATCGCCGTAGGTGGTGGGGTATTGGAGCAGTACGCCGAAAGTTGGCGTGCTGAAATCCCATTCCTCGTGATTGCCCACGACCACATCCAGCCCCAGCGGTTCGGCGCGGGTCAGTACCACGTCGATGGTTTGGGGATGGCACAGTTCGGAGACAAAGAAGGTGTTGGCTTTATGTTTGCGCGGCTTTTGGCGGTGACAGAGCGTCATCGCTTCGGCAGCGGCCGTGCCTTCATCAAGTAGTGAAGCGTTGGCAATTTCCATCGCCGTTAAGTCGCTGACCATCGTTTGGAAGTTAAGTAACGCTTCCAGCCGCCCTTGTGAAATTTCAGCTTGGTACGGGGTGTATTGGGTGTACCAGCCGGGGTTTTCGAAGATGTTCCGCAAGATGACGGGTGGCGTGGTGCAATCGCTGTAGCCCATGCCGATGAAGGTGCGGTACAGTTGGTTACTGCTGGCGAGGCCGCGCAGTTCCGCCAGAATTTCGGATTCACTGCGACGCGCTTCTAAATTTAATGTTCCATCCATGCGGATGGTATGGGGAATGGTTTCGTCAATCAATGCTTCGATGCTGGTAAGCCCCAGCGTGTCGAGCATTGATTGAACATCCTCGGCACGGGGGCCGAGATGCCGATCTACGAAATGATCGGTGGGTTCAATTAGGGATCTGTTTTTCATGGGAAGTGAAAACAATGAACAATTGAGTAATGAACAATGAACAGTTGTTCATTACTCATTGTTCATTGCTCATTAGTCATCAAGTTGGGCGGTGTATACTTCGGCGTTCATGAGGTTGTCGAGTTGGGAAGCGTCGGCGATGTTGATTTTAATCAACCATGAGCCGTAGGGGTCGCTGTTGAGTTTTTCTGGTTCGTCGATGAGGTCTTCATTAACGGCCGTTACTTCGCCATCAACCGGCATCAATAAATCAGCCGCTGCTTTGACGGATTCGACTGTGCCAAAACTCTCTTCGGCCTCGAATTCATCGCCCACATCGGGCAATTCAAGGAATACGATGTCGGAAAGGGAATCTTGGGCGTGATCGCTAAGGCCGATTATTGCCGTTTCGCCGTCAACTTTCACCCATTCATCGTCAGTTGTATATAGTAAATCTGCTGGTATATTGCTCATTGTTTCTCCTTAATTTCTTACTGCTAAAATAAAAAAGGCGCAGGCAATGTTGTTGCATTGCCATGCGCCCCCTGTTAAAAAAGTCCAATGCAAAAGCATCGAATCCTGTTTCTTTCCAGAATTGCTCGGCCGTTTACTCCTTTTGCCTGAGAGTTTCAGAGGATGTTATCCCCCTTGCCCCTTCGGCGATCTTGTGCGAATTTGTCTGCGTTGATTCTCTCGCAAACGGCCGTTACTTATTTGATTGTATACGCGGGGTAATTACCCCGTCATTGCATCAGCTAGTCTGATAATTCTACCACATTTGCCAATCCATTCAGTGTAATAATGAACTGATTCAATACATCTCGCCCTAAAATCATATGGTCGCTATGCTGGTCACCACCAACACGAACAAAACCAAGCGACAATTCCTGAATTCTCAACGATACGATGTAAGTGGGTACACGATAACTAAATCCAGCTACGCCACGCGCAGATACCCATCCAGTTTGGGGAATGTTCAACTGTTTAAGTAATTGTTCAGGAATAAACGTAGCATCTGCTCCAGAATCCACTATTGCTGTTACAACGCGCTCTTGTCGTGTTCCCGGTTTTACAATTGTGATATCCACATTCGGCATTGCGGGATCATAATGGGTATCATAATTGAATGTGTAAATCATGTTATCTGGCGGTTGAGTCGTGGTGAACGCATATGCCACTCCTCGACAGGCTGTTGACGAACCGGAGCAATCCACACGGGTTGATCATTAAAACGTTCGTACATGCGTAATGTTAATGATTCTAAATCAATGTCATGATCTACCATTTCTGAGCCATGAACAGCAACATATTCACCCATATAATTTTGGCATAACATGGTGTGCATTTTTATGAAAGAATCTTCTTCTTGCGCCAGAATACGCGCCTCACTGTCTTTCGGGATATGTGTGCCACCATAATCATCCAAAAATGTGATGACAACTTGACCCGTATGCTCTTGAGGCACAGCCTCAAGAGGTTTAATCATACCATTTTGAACAACACCTTTAATGGATAACATAATTTAATACATCTCGCTACTTCGTATCATGTCAATAACGTCCATAATTGTAGCATGTTTTTGCAAGTAGCGAGTGTATTTCTCACTCGTAAAATCGTCTAGTATCGCAAAATTGCCCCGATTTTACCGACGGCATCCAAATCGGGATGATCGGTGATGATTTCGACATGACCGCCTTGCAAAAGTGTGCGCGAAACGGCCGTTTCTACCACATCATCCACCGCCACTAATTCCTCTTCCGTCAATGGACTGCGCCCCAGATTGGCAACCACAAAACCAGAATCAACCTGCACATAGCCGTGCGTGCGGAAACCATCACTGACCAGCAAGGTTTGCACCCGATTGTCACTGACCGCTTGTAATGTATCGTCCAATCCAGCCGCGCCATTGCCCTTTTTTGCGGCAGCATTGATCATGCTGGCAACCATTTCACATTCGCGCCGCTCGTTTGCTTCCAGCAGCAAGGCCAAGCTCTGTTCTTGTATTTCATGCACGCCAGCATTGGCATTGATGGCGAACGTACCAGCCACACGACTTTGCAACTGCTTTGACAGCATCTCATTAAATCTGGCGACTGTTTTATTCGTGCCGCCTAAAAAGAGGCGACGGATGGGCGTTCCATCAAAAAATTCGGTCGCCGCTTCGGCCGCTTGGCGTAAATTACGGTCAATGGCCTCGTTTTCACGCCGCGCTCCGCTTTTGCCGCCGCGCATTCCAACGCTTGATGAACCGCCTCCTTTTTTGAGCGAGCGCACATCTTCACCGAGAAAGCCTTCGCTTTCTTGCAGTTCGCCCAGATGGAAATTGTAGAATCGTGCGCCCACGCGGTCGATCAAAATGACCCCATAATGGGCGTAATGGTCAAGCAGATGGGCGAGCGGTTTAATATGCGGCTTGTTGCTGACGCGGACGCGATTTCGGAAGGAAACGGCCGTTGGGAATGCACGAAAAAAGTCACCGTCGGCTGCTGCAAAAAGGGCAAGTCCCGGCTGTGACCAATCGTAGCTGTGATTTAGATATTGCTCGATAGCTTTGCCGCTCTGCCCGTTGATGGATGCCTCTTTCATCATGCCGCGCACACGCTGTTTGATCGTATCGATTGGCTCTTCGCCACTGTCTGAATTTAGGTAAACGCTGACAATTTGTCCGTGTTCATTTGCATTGTACGATAATAATTCTTGCATTTCATGTTGCGTAATCATTTATTCTCCTTGCTTAAAATTCAGTTGCTTCAAAAGATGGGTTTGGCAACGCCAA
>CAYSDT010000128.1:4894-7831 GCA_964429835.1 uncultured Ardenticatenaceae bacterium
ACCTCTTCACCATCACGCAGGACGGTGACTTGGATGGTTTGACCAACGGCCGTTTCAAACACCAAATAACTAATCAAATCGTCCACGTCACCAACGGGGAAGTCATCAATCTGGATGATTAAATCGCCGCCCTGCCCATCGCGCCCAATCAATCCCGCTTGATCAGCAGGCGAATTTGAGCCGACATCGGTGATGTACGCGCCCGCATTTTGGGATAGCCCAAGCTGTTCTTGCGCTGAAATATCCAGAGAAGTCATGCGAATGCCCATGTACGGGTACACATAGATGCCATCGGCAATTAGGGCAGGGGCGACACGCTTGACTGCATTAACGGGGATGGAAAAACCAACGCCGGAATTCGTGCCGCTGCTGGACAAAATCGCACTGTTGACACCAATCACACGCCCTTGCAAATCAAGCAGCGGGCCGCCTGAATTACCGGGATTGATCGCCGCGTCTGTTTGGATGACTTGCGGCAATGAGTACCGCCCGCCGCCATCAGCCATCCGATCAGAGGTTAAGGTGCGCCCCAACCCGCTGACGATGCCGATGGACATAGAGCCTTCTTCGCCAAACGGATTGCCGATGGCAATGACGAATTGCCCCACATCTAACGCGCTGGAATCGGCCAACACGAGCGGGGTGACGCTGGCGGGCAGGTCGTCCACTTTGATGACGGCTAAATCGCTGTCTATATCTGTGCCGACGATGAGTGCTTTCACACGTTCGCCGCTGGCAAAGGCAACTTCAAACAGATCCCCATCACTGACGACGTGATTATTGGTGACGATGTTGCCATCGTTGTCGATGACGAAGCCGCTGCCCGTGCCTAATGGGATGTTAAAATCTTCATTTTCACCATAAACAAAAATGTGAACGACGGCTGGATTGGCTATTTTGTACACATTGACGAATGCGTCTTGCAGACCGGGCGCGGCGGTAAGAGCGGGATTGCTGGCGGGCGCGGGTTCAATGTCGCTGGGGAGGGCGGCAACGGCCGTTCCGACCGCTTCTTGCACCATCCCATTTGTATCTGGAACTGGTGTGGGGGTGATGGTTGTGAGCGCACAAGCCATCGTACTCATCATTAAAATGGTAAATAGTAAAAGCAGGGGTTTCTTCATATTCATTTATTACCTATGGGTTGCCAAGACCTGACAGGTTTTTCTAAGGTGCTTGCATAAAACAAGATACATTGGTGAAACCAGTCAGGTCTTTCGAGAAAATGGGGAGTGGGCAAAACCACCCACCCGTGTGTAAGTGTAACCATGCGATCATTGTAGTTTTGGATGGGGGATGGTGTCAAGTATCGTAGGGGTTTTGTAGGAAACGGTTAATGAGGGGAATTATCAATTGTCAACGCAAGGAATCGCCGATGAATGAATTCATCGTCTGTTACAAGAAACATGCTAAAGCATGTTGAAAACGGTTGCCGTAGTGCGCTTTAGCGCACTTTTTATAACAGCCATCGGTTTTTAACCGATGGCGACGGGCAGAATTTGGAGTATGCAATCGCCCTAACGCAAAGTCATTGACAATTGACAATTACAAATCAAGCCGTAGTTGGCGGGCTTCATCACGGGTGGGTTTGTCGGCGCGGTAGCAGGTGATGAGGCCGCGTAAATTTTCTTCGGTGCGGAGATGGAAGCCTGTTTCGGTGAGGAGATCGCGCCAATGGTCGGTGTGGGGAAGACGAACGGCCGTTAATCCCATCACCACCCAGTTTGTCTGCGAACGACTGCGTTCGGCAAGAAGAAAACGGCCGTTTTCCGCCAAAATCCGTCGTATCTCCTTGAACAACACCACTTGGTCACCGCGCTGATGCAATTCAACGGCCGTTTGTGACAGAATAACCGTCCGCACGCTCTCGTTCGGCAATGGCAGCAGGTTCAATCGCCCCGATTGCCATTTTAGGCGCGGATCGGGGGCGGGTTGATGGGACTGTCGGCGGGCGCGGTGCAACGGTTGCGAACGCATCCATTGGGGAGAGTAAATATCAACGGCCGTTAATTGCCCCGTCGTCAATCGTTGCGCCAGCGCGGTCGGCACATCATGCAGCCCCGCGCCGATGTAGACGAACGAATCGCCCGCCCGAATTTTGCCCATATCAAACAGCTTATGATGGGGGACGAGGCCGCCATCGTCGTGCAACTGGTACGCTGCCCAAAGCGATGTGATGAAGAAGTAGGTGAGCAAGAGCAATAACGCCATCGACAGGGGGACAATGCTCCATAGTTGCGCTTGCAAGCCGAAGCCGATGAGCAACAAAGTTGCCATAATCGCGCCGTAGGTCAGGAAGTAGGGCGGCCAATGGGCGCGAAGGTGTTGGCGCAGGCCGCTGTAAGCTCTCTTTTTCTTCATCTGGCGGGATTGTATGTTGTTCGTGGTGATGAAACAATTGTCAATTGTTAATGGTCAATTTTCAATTGTCAACGGAGGCAAGTATTGCAGTGCTTTTCGTTGCTAAAACTGCACAATTAGCCAGACGACCAGTCCAATCACCGCGATAATTGTCAAGCCATAAACGGCCGTTAATTTCAAAACTTTCCCATCCTCCGCACCCGCAACGGTGCTGCATCCAACGATGACTTTGGCGGGTGCGAACGCGCCGCCAATCGCACCGCCCGCCGTCTGCGCGGCCAAAATCCACACTATCGGAAGGCCGAGCGCAACGGCCGTTTCCATCTGCAATCCACCAAATACCACATTGCTGTTTGTATTACTGCCCGTCATAAATGCGCCCAACGCGCCAATGAACGGAGCAAGAAATGGGAATAAAACGGCCGTTTTGCTCAATGTTTCCGCCAGCAGTTGTGTCATCCCCGCGTGCTGCATCGTCAACGCCATCGCCACCAGCGTGACAATGCCAATTGTCGGCTTGACAGACCCTTTCAGCGTTTTACGGGCGATGGTTTGTCCTGAATAATGAGCCGTCCC
>CAYSDT010000129.1:0-7728 GCA_964429835.1 uncultured Ardenticatenaceae bacterium
GATAATGCCATCACCGCCCATATGCTGGCGGGTGATGTGACCGGGTATGATTGTTATGATGGAAGCGGGAGTGCGATCAACCAGTCGGAACAGATCGTTGGGCAAATTACAACGGGGGAATGGAACGATTTTATCATCCATGTGAAATGGAGTGCTTACGAAGATGGTCTGGTTGAAATCTGGCATAAGCTGGAGAGCGAGACGGATTTTGCTCCCGTGCTGCGCTGGGATGGAGTTCCGACTTTGCAATATACGGGTGACCCCACAAACCCTGACGTGCCATACTTGATCCTGGCGCATTATCGTGATGATTCTAATACGCATACATCGCTGCTTTACCATGATGGCTTTCGCATGGCGGACTCGGCCGCAGATTTGGCGGAAGATGGATTGTATGTTCTCCCGCCTGATACCGTTTACTTGCCAATGGTGCAGACGGCTACCCTTGTGTCACCGCTACCAAAACGGCCGTTTCCCCAACATCTCACCTACGCGGCAGGAACCATCCGCCCCAACCATCGCAGCCAAATCCAGCAAGACGACGACGTGCGTGCCGCTTACGACAAATGGAAAGCCGCCTACCTCATCGCCGATGGAACAGATAACGATGGAGACGCGCTCTATCGCATTTCGCACGGCAGCGGCGACCCGTGGCGCACCGTCTCCGAAGGGCAAGGATACGGCATGATCATCGTCGCCCATATGGCGGGATACGAGGCAGACGCGCAGGCGATTTTCGACGGCCTTTGGCAATTCGCCCGCGCCCATCCCAGCCAAATTGACGGCCGTTTTATGGCGTGGCAAGTACCAGAAGATGCAAGCACAGGCATAGACAGTGCCTTCGATGGCGACGCTGACATCGCTTACGGGCTGCTTTTGGCCGACGCGCAATGGGGCAGCGCGGGTGATGTGGATTACGCCGCCGAAGCCGCTGAACTCATCAACGCCATTTATGAATCGACTATTGGCGCAGACAGCCAGTTGCCAGAAATGGGCGATTGGGTTGAGGCGGATGATGTGTCACACGGGCAGTATTCGCCCCGTTCGTCTGATTTTATGCCCGCACATTTCCGCAGTTACGGCCGTTTTACCGCCAATCCCGTTTGGAACGATGTCCTCGTTGCAACCCAAGCTGCCATCAGCGACATGCAGACAACGTACAGCCCCATCGCTGGCCTGCTGCCTGACTTTATCGTGCCTGTTTCAGCCAGCGACCACCGTTTACAGCCCGCGCCTCCCCATCATTTGGAAGGGGAAAATGACGGCCGTTACGCATACAACGCCGGCCGCGACCCGTGGCGCATCGCCACCGACGGATTGCTCAATGATGATGCGGTCTCGCAAGCGCAGGCACAAAAAATGGCAAACTGGGTTGTGACGGCGACTGGCGGCAATCCAGCCAACATCAAAGCGGGGTATCATTTGGACGGTACGCCGCTCGCTTCGGGCGATTATTTCTCCACCTTTTTTGCCGCCCCATTCGGCACAGCGGCGATGACAACGCCCGCTAATCAGCAATTCCTGAATGATGTATACGATGCCGTTTACAACACCCGCGAAGATTATTACGAGGATTCGGTGACGTTGCTTTGCCTGTTGTTGATGACGGGGAATTATTGGGATGAAACGGCCGTTTCTCGCTGATGCAACCATTCCTAAAGGATGAGGATTTATTTAATCCTCATCCTTTTGGATTGTCATTCTCGCGTAGGCGGGAATCCACTTCTCTGGGAAATATGGATACCCGTCTTCGCGGGTATGACAACTTTAGGGTTTTGTTTAATCCGCGTTCATTAGGACTTCCGCCGAGACACTGGCAGAAGTTCTTGTATGCTTAATTACCAAACACAGGTATAAAAAAAGCCCGCAAGCGATGTGCTTGAGGGCTTTTTATTTTCAGGGAATAATCAGTATGGATCAACGCTGACGAGCGGCGGCACGTTCACGCACTTTTAAGCCAGCACCAATTAAAACGAGTCCCATTCCAGTAATCGCTACCAACAGCAGACCCATATTGCCAGATTGTGCCGCAGCACCAGCTTCTGGCAATAACACGGGCGGGCTGACGATGGGCAATGTCGTTGGCGGCACATAAGTGTCTACTTTTTGAACACAAAAGTCCACGCCTATCTGAACGGGTGTATCGTCACCGATGGGGACGTATAGCGGGTTCTGCGAGGTGACAACCCATGTGTTATCGGGGTCAGCCACGACTTGCCAATAGCTGTCTCCAGCGTTTACCATGCCATAGGTTCCATTTTCACCAGATTGCAATGTGACCAATTTTTCGCCAGCACTGCTGATAAAATCAATGTTGATGAATTGCACTGGTACTTCACCAGCAACACCGCTATTCACGCAAACGCCGTCGCTATTGACATCAATATAAACAGAGCCACGAATGGACTTGTTATTTGCGGCATCAGGGTGATCGTTGGGAGTGAGGGTGGCGTTGGGAGTGGGGGTGGGGCGGGGGGGAGTTTGTGCCTCGGCCGTTAAAACGCCAGTTATTAACGTGAGAAGCAATCCAAGTAGTAAACTAATTCTTAATTTTTGTGACATATTCAGCCTCCATGAGTGATAAATGCTTGCTACTGTTATACAGCAACGTATGATCTTATGTCATTATACCCATAACTTAGGATTATGTATAGATGAATTTTTGGGAGAATGGGGCTAATTATCAATGAAAGTGATGTTAAATGGGAGAAATAGGCTGATTTGAAAAACGGCCGTTACTCACTTCATCAAATTTGACCGCCAAATCACGGCTAATGGCGATGGAAACGGTTGACGCACGGTGCGTCTGGAATTTCACACTGCGCTTTTGCGTAGAAACAACCGCAATTTCATTCCATGGAATGGTGATGGGCGCGTGACCGATGCGAAAAAGGCGCGGCAGGTCAAATGTTACCGCTTCACCATCGGCACAAGCGATGATGACACCGTTGTAGCCGCCCCATTTTCGCAGAGTGAGATGCTGCCCGTTCCAGCAGGTTGGGAATTGCAATGATCTGCTCGGATACACCGCCATCAATCGCCGCCAGCCCGTTGCGTATGCGCTTGCCCACAGGATGGCAACCCACAGGAAGGCAAACCAAAGCGCGTAACCAAGTGCGGCGAGAATGACATCCATCAGGCAAGGTACTCCAAAATGGCGTTGGCAAGAAATAACGGCCGTTCCATTGGAATCATATGCCCCGCCTTTTCGACTTGTAGAAAAGTGGCCGTTGGTTGTAATTTTTGCCACCGTTGCCACGCTTTGGGGAAAATTGTGTCCGTGTCCGCGCCGCGAATGCCCAAAGTCGGGTGTTGTATGCGGGGAATATCTTCCCAGACGGTGATCGGCGGTGTGGCATAAATTTGGGCTTCCCATTCACGGCGATAGCGCAGGGTGAATCCATCATCGTTGGCGACAAGGGCGTTGTTTACATAATCCCACATTATCTCATCTGACCATCGCCGAAAGACACTTTTTGTACGAAAGTGATCAAAAGCGTCTTGACGGCTCGCCCATTGGTTGCGGCGGCGCGTGGCGACTTGCACCAATGGGCTTAACTTGGCAAATTCTGGGTTGTCAGCGATTGCCTGCATAAGTTCGGGGGGGAAAATGAGAAAGACGGGTTCGATGAGGATGAGATGGCTGAACAAAGACGGCCGTTTCAATGCAGCAAATAGCGTCGCCACCGCGCCCAGCGAATGACCGACACCAATCACCCCCTCAACTCCTTGCTGATCCAAAAAGGCGATGAGGTCATCGGCGGCGACTTGCCAATTGAGCATGTCAGCGGGGTTGGAATCAGGCCATAACGGCCGTTGTTCAATCGCCATCACCCGATGCTGTGCCGTCAACGGCTTAATAAATTGCTGGTAGCAAGCGGGCGGGTACGCATTAGCGTGGGCAAAATGGATCAGCTTGCCCGTGCCGCCAAAATCAATGAAGGGAATTGTTTCCATAAAAAGCTTATCCGCAGATTTCGCAGATTTACGCAGATTTTTTATTATTAATCTGCGTAAATCTGCGAAATCTGCGGACTATTTAATTTACCAACCCGCGTAAAGTCGCCATGTTGACGACATCCATCGTAACTTCTGTACCATCATCTAACTCTTTGACTTTGGGTGTTTCCAGATGGGCGGGATGGTTTTCAAAGCGGGAATCATTGACGAAATTACTGAATCCTTCCAGCCCGATGAACCCTTCGCCGATATGGGCGTGCCGATCTTTGTGTTGCCCAATTTCAAATTTGCTGTCATTAAAATGGAAGAATTTCAGCCGCTCCAGACCGATTATGCTATCAAATTGTGCCATCGTGTCTTCGTATGCGTCGGCAGTGCGGATGTCGTAGCCTGCGGCGAAGACGTGGCAGGTGTCGAAGCAAACGCCCAGTCGCTCATCGCCGCCTGCTTCTTCGATAATGTGTGCTAACTGTTCAAATGTGCCGCCGATATTTGTCCCTTGACCAGCCATCGTTTCAAGGCAGATGAAGGTGTTGGGAGCGGAAACGGCCGTTTCTTCCAAAATTCGCCGCAACCCCGCCGCAATCCGCGCCATACCCGCCTCTTCACCGCTTTTTACATGCGATCCTGGATGAAAAACAAGCAACGGGATGCTATAAGTGGCCGCCCGTTCAATTTCCACCCTCAACCCCTGCACCGATTTTTCCCATAAATCATCTTTTGGGGAAGCCATATTGATCAAATAACTGGCATGAACGGCAACGGGGGCGATGGATTCGTGTGCCGTTTGCGCCTCTTTGTACAGTGCCACATCTTCAAGGGTGATGGGTTTCGCTTTCCATTGACGGTTGCTTTTGGTGAACACCATCATGGTGTCGCAGGTCGCCGTTTGCGCCCGATCAAATGCTTTGTACAGCCCGCCCGCCGCGCTCATATGTGCGCCTAATTTCATAATTTTTACTCCTATGTAACGTGAAAAGACCTGACAGGTTTCACAAATATCTCTCGTTTTGCACGAGTGTTAGTGAAAAACCTGTCAGGTCTCATCGTTAATACTGCTCACGGCCGCCTGTGCCAAAAAAGCCGATGCTTTCCATGCCATCAAGCGCGTACACTGCGTCGCCAACAATGCGCCATACTTTATTACCGTGCATATCGACGACAAAATCGCCTTCGATGCGTCCTGTGGGCTGGTCGTCCAGCGTGAACAGTACGCCATCAACTACATAAGCGAATTGTTCGCCTTTTCTGTCAATTAATCCTTGCATAATTAGGGGGGATGGTTGATGTAGGGGCGGTTCGCGAACCGCCCCTACGGTCAGATATTTAAGTATTAGGGAGCGATAGTCGTTGCGACCACTTCGTCCGCGCTGTTAAGTAAAGAAAGCAGTTCGCCACTGGTGAAAATCGGTTCAGTCAACCCCCAATAGAGGTCGGCGGGTGCATCTTGGCCGCTGCCTGTGTGTAATTTAATCGCCGCCCCATCACCAAAAAGGGTGATTTGGGCGAAGGTGTACGCATGTCCATCAGAATCGACAAGTTGCCAGCCGCTGAGGGCGACTTGTTGCCCGCCCAAATTTTGAATTTGTATGAATTCAGTTTCGATGTCGCCACTCATTGCCTGAATTTCGACAACGGCCGTTTCGTCGCTCGTCTCTTCGACAGCAGGAATCGGCGTTGGCGGTTCATTAGATTCTGGTGTGGGGGGGATGGGAGTGGGGACGGCCGTTGGCTCTGGCAAACCATTAACGGGAATGATGAGAACCTGTCCAACAGAAAGGATATTCGGGTTTGTCATGCCGTTGGCGGTCATAATATCTTCCATCGACACATCATAAATGCCGCTGATGATGCCCAGTGTGTCGCCAGAAGCGACGGTGTGCGTGAGGGTTTCATCTTCTACGGAAGCGGCTTCTTCTTCTGCCGCTTCTGCTGCTGGTGGACTGTCTTGGGAAACGGCCGTTGCTAAAGCAATTGTCGCCGTGGGTGGGATGGAAACGGCCGTTTCGCTCATATCCTTATTATCCCACCAGAATAGAATTGCCAGCATAACCGTCGCTGACACCACGATATTGATCAATAAAAAGGGTAACATTCGTCTAAAAGACATAAACGCTCCAATCAGAAGTTGCAAGTAGCAAGTAGCAAGTTGCAAGTAAAACTTGCCCACTTGCTACTTGCCGCTTGCTTACTTGTAACTAAAAGGGAAGTTGCAGAATAAATGTACTGCCTTCATCCACAACGCTGGTAACGACGACCTTGCCGCCATGCGCTTCGACCAAACTTTGCACAATCGCCAATCCCAATCCTGTGCCGACAGCCAAATGTTTATGCCCTTTAACGCGGCTGTAGCGGTCGAAAATATGGGGCAACTCGTCGGCGGGAATACCGTAGCCAGTGTCTTGCACGCAAACTATCGCTAAATCATTTTCAATGTAGACGCGCACCCAAACACGGCCGTTTTTAGGCGTATATTTAATGGCATTGGAAATAAGGTTCTGCAATACACGCTGAATTTTTATCTTATCCGCAGAAACGATGATGGGTTCGACTTCTATCTCACATTCAAGATGAATACCATGATCTTTAGCCGAACCCATGATTGAATCGACGACCAACTTCGTCAACTCAGCAAGATCAATATTTGTGCGCTCCAAGAGGATTGGCGTACCAGATTGTAATTTCTCGATTTCAAGGATGTTGTTCACAAGTTCCAACAATGCGTCTTGATTGCGTAAAATAGTATTCAAGATATTCACTTGCTGAGGGCGAGGGAGTTCGTTATTGCGTAAAAATTCGCCAAATCCTTTAATGCTGGTCAGTGGAGTACGCATATCGTGGGTCAGAACAGAGAGAAAAGCATCTTTTTCCTGTGCCAACGTGGACATATCTTCATTTAATGTAGCAAGTTCATCATTTAACGCGGCTAACTCATCATTGGCAAAAGCTAAATCACTGGTGCGCGTTTCCACAAGTTCTTCCAGATTGTCCATTTGCTGTTGCGCTTGGGTAACATAAAGGCGAATGGAATAGGAGGAGAGTAAAATAGGAAGGAAAAAGATGATGACTCCCCAAAATCCTAATTCTGCGGTCGCAAAAGCTAACATGCCACCGCCAAATGCCATAACTAACAGATTGATGGGAATTATCCATTTATGATCCAGCCAAACATCAAGTGGTTTGATGCCGCGTTGCAGATGTAGAATGCCGATGAGCAGCCACAGGTTGACTTGATCGTTAACGAGAGCGGACACAACCCAAGCAATGAAGACAGAAACGGCCGTTTCTTCCCCAAATATCCCGAATATGCCATAAAAAACCAGCCCAGCCACAAAAATAGCGATGGTCGCTATCCCCAAATTGAAGCCGATTCGCTCCACAATTTGCCGCGCAGTTGATTGCCGTCCCCGCAGGCTGATGATGGTGATGGTAATGGCGATGCTGGCGGCGACAAGAACCCCCGCAAATGGATCATACAAAGCAACGGCGGCCATACTAACGGCCGTTCCCACCTCAACACGACTTCCCTCTTGAACCGCCGTCGATGTCGCTTGCGCGGCTGCCCCCAACGCCATTAACAACAGCAGAATTAACGGGTCTTTATATGCAGGCAGCCCAATCAACCCCCAGACAACCAGCCCTGTCCCTATCAGGCTGATGCTCCAAAGATATATATTTCGTGCCTCTACTCGTCTACTCCCGCGTTGCAAATCAAGCCTCCGCTATACTACTTAATATAATGGAACCATATTCGTAAACTTAATGAAT
>CAYSDT010000130.1:0-4413 GCA_964429835.1 uncultured Ardenticatenaceae bacterium
GTGACTAAAACGGCCGTGTTTTTGACAAGTAATGTACTCATTGCATCGCTCCTTGCAGGTCAATTAAAACGTTTTTTTTCGCAAAATTGACCTACATAATCTAAATCTATTCTTTATCCCCGCCAATTTTGTTTTTCAATGGTGAGGAAATCTTGTCGCTCAGTGTCGTTCATTATCCCTATACTTACTTTAACCAATTGTCCGCCCGCTGTTTGTATTGCCATTGCCAGACTGTTTACCATGTGGTCACGGATATTGTCGGGGATATTGGGGAAGGGCAGCATCAATGTCAACACTGCCTTATGACCATCGTCTACAGAGTAGTCACGCAACATGCCTAAATTTAACAGTGTAGCGGCGATGGATGGATGTTCAACCGCTTCCATCGCACGCACAACTTCTTCATTTACATGGTCATGATCGTGTCCGTGTGCATGAGACACACTGGTTGCACACGGAGCCGCCTCGCGCAGTTCGCCGCCGAGATACGATTCCAGCGTATCGCGCACGGTGCCGTTTGCACCAGTCGCGGCTTGAATGCCGAGTTGTTGGAAGAATTGGATGGCCTTGCCACCCATCCCGCCGCTGATCATGACAGTGGCTTCTTGTTCATGAATGAATTGCGGAACTTGTCCCGCTTGATGCCCTGCGTAAAACGGGTTGTCGATGACGTTGATGGCTTGAACTTCATTATCGTCTACGTCTACCAGTGCAAAGTAGGGGCAACGGCCGAAATGTTGGGCAACGGTGCTATCTAATCCATTGCTTGTTTGTGATGAAATTGCGATACGCATATGTTGTTCTCCTGTGTAAGTGCAGGTCAGGTTTGCAAACCTGACTTGCCGTTTTGCTCATTTATAGTTTTGAAATAAGTGGAATGACGCGCTGGCGACTGTGATCGGCGATCTCTTTAACACCAGTCAGCACGTTAGCGGCGAAAGGTACTTGGATTTCTTCAGGCAAGAAGGGGACGTTCTTCATGCGTTCGATTTGCATGTAAAGTCGGAACGGTTTCTTTGTGCTGTGGGTCATAATCAAATTATCAGCGACTGCTTCCAATTCGGCAATTTCTTCCCCTTTGGCCGTCGTGCTGGCGGATAAAAGGTAGGTGTATGGTTGCTCGTTTCCCATCGTTGCCTTCATTTTTTCCAAAATGGCCGCGCCGTAAGTGGGGGAGAAAAGCAACAGGTTGAGGGCGGAAACAAAGATGAGGATGCCAGGCCCTTCATTGGGAAGATGGGTGCAAGCGCGTTCTATGGCGGCATCCCATACATCGGGTTTGACGACATTGGCTTGAAAACGGCCGTTTTCTAGTTCAGTCATCCCATCCAACGTTGCGTCCAACTCAATAAAAACAGTCTTATCCTCATACTCAGCCAAATCCAAATCGGCGATGTTTTTTAATCCAGAAATGATAAAGCTGTGGTCGGGATATTGCAAAGTCATAAAAACCACGCTGCCGCCTTGCCGCAACCATGCGGAGACGATGACATTGCCAATTAACGGTTTCCCAGACCCGCCTGGCCCGCTTAACAGCGTGCTGCTGGGAATGGGTAATCCTTCGGGTAATAAGCGGTCAAACCAATTTTCTTTTGTGTGTAATGTGTTCATAATGTTCTCCAGTTGTTTATGTATTGTGGTTAAGAACCTTGCCTATATTTTACACCCGTTCGGGAGGGGAGGGGAATTGTACTTAGCATAAAGTCATCTGAGCGTGGTTGTGATTTTTTTGATGGAGAGGGGGATTGTTTGAGGAAAAACGGCCGTTTATCCTATTTGCGTCAACGAACTGACGGTAATTAGCTTATTTGCGTCAGTTCGTTGACGCAAATAGAGAAAATGATTATTATAGAAGCATGATAAGCCGATTTTATGATGATCTATTCGATGAATATCTTGTCCCCAACAAAGTCTTGGTCATTTATGGGCCGCGCCAAGTGGGCAAGACGACACTTGTCAGCACATTCCTGAAGACGTACAGTGGCAAGGTGTACAGTTCCAGCGGCGAAAACCAGCAATTACAAACCATTCTGGCCTCCAACGATTTCTCGCGCATCATCCCCTATTTTAGCGATTACGATTTGGTTGTGATTGATGAAGCACAGCGGATTGAAAATATCGGGCAAGGGTTAAAAATTATCGTTGATCAAATTCCGGGTATCAATGTCATCGCTACGGGATCGTCCAGTTTTGATTTGTCTAACAAAATTGGTGAGCCACTGGTCGGTCGGCAGATAATCAAGCGGCTGTTCCCCGTTTCGGTGATGGAATTGATTGAAAATTACGGCCGTGCGTATGTGTGGGATAATTTGGATAATTTGCTGATTTTCGGCGCGTACCCAGAGATATTAACGGCCGTTTCCATCACACAAAAAAAAGAGTATCTTACCCAATTACGGGATTCATATCTCTACAAAGATATTTTGGAACTGGAGAACATCCGCGCATCCAAAAAGATATTAGATTTACTGCGCCTCATCGCTTACCAGATTGGGCAGCAGGTTTCGTTACAAGAGTTGGGCAATGCGTTGGATATGAGCAAAAACACCGTCGCCCGTTATCTTGATCTGCTGGAAAAATCATTTGTGTTAATCAATGTTGGTGGGTTCAGCCGTAACTTGCGAAAAGAGATCACGAAAACATCGCGCTATTATTTTTATGATTTAGGTGTGCGAAACGCGGTCATCAATAATTTCAGTTATCCCGATGAGCGGAATGATCGTGGGCAGTTATGGGAAAATTTCTTGTTCATTGAGCGGATGAAAAAAACGGCGTATCAACAACTATTTGCCAATTTTTACTTTTGGCGTACATGGGATCAACAGGAAATTGATTTGGTGGAAGAGCGGGATGGTAAACTGTTCGGCTATGAATTTAAGGCTGGCAGTAAAATGCCAAAAGCCCCCAAATCATGGGGCAACACTTACCCAGAAGCAACGTATGAGGTTATCAACAAGGATAATTTTATGACGTTTATTGCCTAACTCATTCGTGGTTATCACTTCGACTTCGATAAGTGGTTCTTGAGCTTGCCGAAAGGCTCAGTCTCCGCTATTTGCTACTCGCCACCCGCCCACTTGCCATTCGCCAAAATATGCGTCGCCACCGTCGCGCCGCTGCCGCCGATATTCTGCGTCATCGCAATACGCGCATCAGCGATTTGTGCCGCGCCTGCCTGACCGCGCAATTGCAACGTCGCTTCCACGAGTTGGTACAGTCCCGTCGCCCCGACTGGGTGGCCGCGAGCTTTTAAGCCGCCCATGGTGGAAATTGGTAAACGGCCGTTTGCCAAAATATCATCATTCATCGCCAACCGCACGCCCTGCCCGCGCTCGGCAAAACCACACGCCTCCAACGACAACGCCGCAATGATGCTAAACGCATCGTGCAGTTCAAACAGATCAACATCATCGGGGGCGATGGATGCTTGGGCATACGCTGACTCAGCGGAAATAGCCGCCGCTTCCAGCCGCAATATGTCCACGCGGTCATGGACGGCAACGCTGTCCGTCGCCACCGCCGAACCGATGACACGCACCGCGTCGGGCGCATGGTCGGCGGCGACCAGCAACAGTGCCGCCGCGCCATCCCCAATCGGAGAAGCGTCGTACAGGGTGATGGGATCAGCCACAACACGGCCGTTTGCGTAAGTTTGGTAATTGATTGGTTTTTGGAACATCGCGTTGGGGTTTTTTGCGCCGTTGGCGTGGGCATTGATGGCAAAAGTGGCGAAATCAGCCTGCTGGTAGCCGTATTCGTGCATGTAACGACGCATCAACAGACCGTTCAAGCCGACAAAGGTGATGCCATGCGTCACTTCATGGTCGGCATCGGCGGCGGTGGCAAGCGCGGCTGAGGTAACAGTGGGCGGCGTTTCGGTCAATTTTTCCACGCCGATGATCAGCACGCTTTCGGCCATGCCGCTGGCAATCGCCATAATTCCTTGCCGCATCGCTGACCCAGCCGAGCCACACGCCGCTTCCAGTTTAACCGCTTCTACGCCGTCCAGCCCCAAATGGTCGGCAACCAATGTGCCGAGTTGACGCTGTTTGTTCAAACTGCCGCTTGTCATATTGCTGACGTAGAGCGCGTCCACGCTGTCCATGCCAGCATCATCCATCGCCGCCCGCCCTGCTTGCACAGCAAGTTCGCGCAGGGAAAGTTCCCAATGGTCACGAACGGCCGTTTGTCCTACACCGAGAATTGCTACGTTACGTTTCATCATAATAAGTGGGCAAGTTGCAAGGTGCAAGTAGCAAGTCTGCAAGTTGACTTGCTACTTGCCACTTGCAACTTGTTACTCTAAAGTGTGAATCCAGTTAAACCGATCTGGAATTTTCCCCGTTTGAATACCCGTTAATTCATCATATAAATGCTGGGTGATGGGGCCGACTTCATTATTATTGATGACGT
>CAYSDT010000130.1:4513-7707 GCA_964429835.1 uncultured Ardenticatenaceae bacterium
AATTCATCATATAAATGCTGGGTGATGGGGCCGACTTCATTATTATTGATGACGTATTCCTCATCTTTGAAGCCAAATTTGCCCACAGGGGCGATGACGGCCGCTGTTCCACAACCAAACACTTCAGTAATGTTTCCCGATTTAATATCGGCTAACATTTCATGCACATCAACGGCCGTTTCTTCCATCGTATACCCCAAATCGCTCCCCAGCGTGAGCAGGGAATCGCGGGTAATGCCAGCTAAAATGCTGCCTGATAGCGGCGGGGTGACGATGCGCTTGTCCTTGTAAACAAACATGATATTCATCGCCCCGACCTCTTCGATGAATCGCCCTTCGATTGCATCCAGCCACAGCACTTGCGAATACCCTTTTTCTTTTGCATCTGCGCCGACGAACAAGCTGGAGGCGTAATTGCCGCCCGTTTTGGCCGCGCCCACGCCGCCGCGCACTGCCCGACGATATTGATCAGAAATGTACACTGGTACAGGCGCAAACCCTTGTGCAAAATACGCCCCGACGGGGCCGACGATGATGTAATGCAGGTAACTATTACTGGAGTAAACGGCCAATGATTTGTCGGTGGCAATCAAGGTTGGGCGAATGTACAGGGCAGAGCCGTCCGCGTCGGGAACCCACGCCGCCTCTTCTTTAACAAGGGTGATGATGGCGGTGAGATGGTCTTCTTCGTCTACGGTCTGCATCGCCATGCGGCGGGCAGACTTATTGAAGCGTTTGGCGTTTTGCCACGGACGGAACAGGTTGATTTTGCCATCGGCACGGCGGTACGCCTTTGTGCCTTCGAAAATCTCTTGGGCATAATGTAAAACGGCCGTTGCTGGATCCATCTGAAAAGGCGCATATGGCACAATACGCGCATCATGCCATCCCTTCTCAGGGGTATATTCCTGCATGAACATGCGATTGCTGAACTTGTCGCCAAAACCAAAATCGGCCGTCAAGGGCTGCTTTCGGGTCGCCTCGTCTACTGGGTTTACTTGAATATCCATCGAATTCCTCTCCTCATTCCCACGCAGTGCGTGGGAATGCAGTCCGGACGCTCTGCGTCCCCCTGCGACGCAGAGCGTCTGGCAGGGCATTCCACATTCCACGCAGAACGAGTGGCTTAATGTCCCAATATCTTGCTCAGGAACAACTTTGTACGATCATGTTGTGGATTATTGTATAAATCATGCGGGGTGGCGATTTCAACAACTTGCCCATCGTCCATAAAGACCACACGATCAGCGGCCGCTTTGGCAAAGCCCATCTCGTGCGTCACGACGAGCATCGTCATCCCCTCTTTCGCCAAATCGAGCATCACATCCAGCACTTCCTTGATCATTTCGGGATCAAGTGCGCTGGTTGGCTCATCAAACAGCATGATTTTAGGATTCATCGCCAATGAGCGGGCGATGGCAACGCGCTGCTGTTGACCACCAGACAGTTGACGAGGATATGCGTCGGCCTTTTCAGGAATACCCACGCGGGTCAACTGCTTCATCCCAATTTCGTGTGCTTCAGCTTTGCTGCGTTTACGCACCATCGTTTGGGCGACGGTTACGTTTTCCAGAACACTCAAGTGGGGGAATAGATTAAATTGTTGGAACACCATCCCCACTTCAGCGCGGACATGATTGATATTCGTTTTCTTATCTTCCAGATGTACGCCATCAATATAAACGGAGCCGCTGGTTGGCACTTCTAAATGGTTTACGCAGCGCAAGACGGTACTTTTGCCCGACCCGCTGGGGCCGACGACGATGACCACTTCGCCCTGTTTAATACGCAGGTTTACCCCTTTGACAGCTTGAATATCGCCAAAGTATTTGTGTAAATCATCAATAACGATGATGTCGTTGTCGCTTAGTTGATTAGACATTTTTTCCCATCCTTTTTTCAATATAGCGGAGCAACAGGCTCAACGTTAAGGTCATAGTTAAATACAGAAAGGTGAGTACAAGGTAACTTTCACGAAAACGGAAAGAGCTGCCCGCGTATAATCGCCCCTGTTGGGTGATGTCGCGTACAGCCAACACAGAAACAAGTGATGAATCTTTGAGCATGGCGATGAAATCGTTTCCCAAAGCGGGCAAAATGTTGCGAACTGCTTGTGGCAGGATGATTTTACGCATCGCTTGTGCTTGCGTCATGCCCAACGAACGCGCTGCTTCCATCTGCCCTTTGGTGATGGATTCGATGCCTGCGCGGAAAACCTCAGCCAAAAACGCGCCATAAATCAGCGCGAGGGCAACGATGGCGCGGGCGTTCATGGATATTCCCTTGATTCCTTCGCCAAGCAGTGCCATATTGGTTTGTATGTTCATGGAAAACGCAGCGCCTTCCTCAACCACCGTGTCGCCAATCAACAGATCGCCAATCAATGGTACAAGTACGAAGGCGACAGTGAAAATCAGCACCAATGTGGGAACGCCGCGAATGAATTCAACGTAGGTTGTTGCCAGATTTCGCAAAAATGTATTTTTGCTAATGCGGCCTAATCCAGCCATCAAGCCCAGCACAAGGGCAAATGCGAAGGCGGTCAGGGTGGTGAATATGGTGACGGAGACACCTTTACCGATGAAAGCGGCAAAATCACGGTCAATCAGGTCTTCCCATGTGCCGGGACTGCCTTTAATGAACATGAATGCTTCATTGTAGTTTTCGTTGGTAATGATGAGATAAGCCATCAGAAATAAAAAGCCGATGATGGCGACAAGCCACCATGGGAATCTTTTCCAGCTTTCATCTATGGGTTTGGGGGGTGTTTTCGGGGTTGTAGACAAAATACCTTCCTTTGTGGTAGTTGATCGTTATTCATTATACTCGACAGATGATACCGTGAAATGGAAGATTTGAACAAGTGGTAAACGGCCGTTTTGTATATGAGGGGGTACTACTTGGCTGTTGCCGTTCAATTCAAATTAAGCCATAATCCTTTATGATGGTTCCCCTCCTCAGTAGCCGTTCAAATTTGTGGGACTCCATAGGAACTGAACATCCCCGTATCGTATGAAAATGGGGGAATGTTCCATTACCATTATCGTAAACTTAACGACTTGTCATTCCTGCGAAGGCAGGAATCCATTTTCCTTTAGAGCAGTGGATTCCCGCCTACGCGGGAATGACAGTCAAAGATATTCATTAAGTTTACGAATATGGTTCCATTATATTAAGTAGTATAGCGGAGGCTT
>CAYSDT010000131.1:0-7676 GCA_964429835.1 uncultured Ardenticatenaceae bacterium
AGAGGTCTTGATGAAACCTGTCAGGTCTTTACCCCAAGTTATTGAGATGTTACGCAGGAATGACAAATTGAAGGTTCTGCGGAGTCGAGCCTTTAGGCGGTAAGTTTAATGAAGAAAAACTGGCTGAAGCCTCTACTCCTCTTAATTATACTCGCCACTTGCAACTCGCCACTCGCTTTAGCTTTCAAGCAACTCAACAGAGTACTTCTCGCCCGTACCCGCCGCCGCCGCTTTCACAATGGCACGAATGGAATTGATCACCTTACCGCGACGACCAATCACCCGCCCCATATCACCACTATTCACGGAGATGTCCAACAGCGTAGAGCCGTAGCTATCTTCCGAGTACACACGCACATCATCAGGATTATCGACTAATCCCGTTATGATATAATCAAGAAGGTCTTTCATAATATCTCACAGAAAAATTGAGAATGGATAATGGAGAATTGATAATTATCAATTCTCCATTATCCATTCTCAATTGATGTTTATTCTTCTTCGTCGGCGACAGCACTGACCATTTCGATGTCTACGCCATTATATTCAGCAACCAATGCTTCCAGAGTTTCCCCTTTATGGAAGCGAGCCAATCTTTCCATTGTGCCTTGTTTGACCAACAAACGGGCAACCGCGTCGGTGGGTTGTGCGCCGTTGCTCAAGAAATAAAGCGCACGATCTTCTTTGATGGTGAACGTTGTCGGATCATTCAACGGGTTATAATTGCCAATGCGTTCCACAATACGGCCGTCGCGTTTGGCGGTGATTTCCGTAACAACGATACGGTAGCTGGGTTGTCCTTTTTTGCCTGTTCGGCTTAAACGAATTCGTAACATTTTTTGTTCCTATCTCCACTGATTTTCGAGTTTGCGGGCAAAATTACCACGCAAATAAATTATTTTATTATTATATTATACTCGTTCCACGCTCTGCGTGGAACGCCTTTTCGGACGCTCTGCGTCCAGTCTACTTATCCAAGTCCGCTCAGCATCTTTTGCAGTCCGCCGCCACGTCCTCTTCCTGACCGTAACTGCTTCATCATCTTCTGCATGTCACGGAACTGCCGCAACAGTTGGTTTACTTGCTGCACAGTTGTACCCGATCCAGCGGCGATGCGCCGCTTGCGACTAGCCTTCAAAATTTTCGGCTTGCGTCGCTCCTGCATGGTCATGGATTGAATAATAGCCTCGATGCGTCGTAAGTCACCTTCGGCGTTGCTCATATCCACCCCTTTGGTCATTTTATTCATGCCAGGGATCATTTCCATCAATTTGTTAATCGGCCCCATCTTTTTAATCTGCTGCATCTGACCAAGAAAATCGTCCAGATTGAAGTCGCCAGAGAGCATTTTCTCGCCCGCTTTTTGCGCTTCCTCTTCATCCATCTCCTCTTGGGCTTTTTCGATAAGCGTAAGCATATCGCCCATGCCGAGAATTCGGCTTGCCATCCGGTCAGGATGGAAAAGTTCGATGGCGTTGAGCTTTTCACCGACACCCAAGAATTTAATGGGGACATCGGTAACTTCGCGCATGGAGATGGATGCACCACCACGCGCATCACCGTCCACTTTGGTCATCACAAGACCCGTGATCTCTACAGCTTCGTTAAAATCTGTAGCGACACGGACCGCTTGCTGACCCGTCATGGCATCGGCGACGAGCAGGGTTTCGATGGGGTTGACGCTTGCTTTGATCGCTTTAATCTCGTTCATCATCATTTCGTCGATGTTCAGCCGACCGGCCGTATCGAGAATGACGGTGGTGAGATTATCAGCCATCGCTTGTTTGACACCGTTGGCGCAGATGGTGACGGGATCGCCGTCCACACCTTCGTCGTACACGGGAATGTCGAGTTGGCGGCCAAGTGTTTGCAATTGGTCAATCGCTGCTGGACGGTATACATCAGCGGCAACCAGTAACGGCCGTCTTCCCTGTTTCCGCAAATAAAGCGCGAGCTTACCCGCCATCGTTGTTTTACCCGCGCCTTGCAGCCCGACCAACATGATGACCGCTGGCGATTGCATCCCAAGATTCAATCTGCCCGGTTCGCCTAATGTGCGAATCAATTCTTCGTGTACGATTTTTACAACTTGTTGGCCGGGGGTCAGGCTGCCCATCACCTCTTGGCCGACAGCACGTTCGCGCACGCGGGCGACGAAGCGTTTCACTACTTTGAAGTTGACATCGGCCTCCAACAAGGCAAGGCGCACTTCGCGCATCGCTTTGTCTACGTCGGCTTCTGTCAACTTTCCGCGTTTTTGCAGACCGTCAAAAACAGTTTGTAATCGATCACCTAAAGCTTCAAACATAAAAATAAAGTAGCTTTCCAATAAATCAAAGATAAGACCTGACAGGTTTCACAAAAGCCTCTCGTTTTACACGAGTGCTGTAGAAAAACCTGTCAGGTCTCCCTCATAATATATTTGAAAAGATACAAAATAAACGGCAAAACGTGAAATGGAAGGGCGGACAAAGGAGAACCGCGCTCACATTTCACGTTTTACTTAACAAATAAGCAAGATTTCTTAAATTTTCCCTAAAAAAGGGCGTGGAATTCTAGCTTGGAGGGGTAGATTTTGCAAATTGGGGTGAGGGATGATTTGGGGAGTAAACGGCCGTTTTACCCCATCTATCCACTTGGCAACATCGCCCATAAATCACCGCCCCCCTCTAGCAAACAGACCATTATCACTAATTTACTATCTCCCCATCTTGTTTCACGCTGCCCTCGCCCCAATATATTCATCGTTAGCTATTGTCACCACCCAAAACCATGCTACCATTACACCCGTATTTAATGGTGGATCGTAAATGGAAGATCGCCATAAAAGTAGTTAGATTCATTAACGAAATGGAGAAGATAATGAAGAAAGTACATGTTTTTATGTTAATGCTGGCCTTAGTCATGAGTTTGTCGCTCGTGGCTTGTGGTGGCGACACGACTGAAGAAGCAGTCGAAGATGTCGTTGCTGAAGTTGAAGAAGCGGCTGAAGAAGTGGCCGCTGAAGTCGAAGATGTCGTAGAAGAAGTTGAAGAAGCCGCCGAAGAGGTCGCTGAAGAAGTAAAAGATGTTGAAGAAGAAGTAGCAGCAGCATGTTGCATGGCAATGACTGCAGAGTGTCTAGCATGTGCTGAAGGCGTGGAAGTTGCTGAATACTGTGCAGACAACCCAGAAACAGCTGGTTGCGAAGAAACAGAAGAAGCAATGCCCTTTGAAGGCACATCCGTAGCCGCCGAAGATTGCGAATACGGTGGCAAAATTGCCTCCATCGAAGCAACTGACGAACACACCGTCGTTTTCACGATGTGCAGCCCAGACCCCGCCTTCCCCGCGAAAGCAGCCTTCACCCCCTTCGGCATTCAACCCGCCGAACATATCGCCGCAACTGGCGGTGGTGAAGACCTTGTTCGTAATCCCATCGGCACAGGCCCCTTCGTATTAGACGAGTGGATCGCTGGTGAAAGCCTCATTTTCAGCCGCAACGATGCGTACTGGGGCGAAGGCGCAGCCTTTGACACCCTCGTTGTCCGTTGGAGTACAGAAGGCGCAGCCCGTTTGCTTGAACTGCAATCAGGTTCCGTTGATCAAATCACCAACCTCAGCCCCGATGATTTCGAGACCGTCCAAAATGACGAAAACCTCCAATTCATCCCCGTTGCTAACCCCAACGTCATGTACTTGGCAATGACCAACACATTCGAGCCGTTCACCGACGTGAAAGTTCGTCAAGCCATCGCCATGGGTATCGACCGTCAACGTCTGGTTGACTTCTTCTACCCCGAAGGTTCTGAAGTTGCCTCCCATTTCACCCCCTGCTCCATTCCCAATGGCTGCACCGGCGAAGAGTGGTACGAGTATGATGCTGATGCCGCCAAAGCCCTCTTGGCCGAAGCTGGCTACCCCGATGGTTTCGAGACCACCATCTACTACCGCGACGTATTCCGCGGCTACCTGCCAGAACCTGGCAGCGTTGCTGTTGAACTGCAAACGCAATTGCGCGACAATTTGGGCATCGAAGCCGAAGTTGTGGTGATGGAATCTGGCGAGTTCATTGACGAATCCACCGCTGGCAACCTTGATGGTCTGTACATGCTTGGATGGGGTGCTGATTACCCGCACGTTACCAATTTCCTCGATTACCACTTCGCCGAAACAAATCCCCAATTTGGCGAACCGTTCCCCGAAATTTACGAAGTATTGCAAGAAGCTTCCCAAATTGGCGACCCAGCAGAAGCGGCCGTTTTATACGAACAAGCAAATAACGCCATCAAAGCGTTGGTACCAATGGTTCCAATGGCACACGGCGCATCAGCCTCTGCCGCATTGGCATCCGTTGACAACGCTCACTTCCGCCCCTTCGGCGCACCGCTGTTCCACCGTGCTGATCCCGGCAAAGACACCTACGTCTTCATGCAAAATGCTGAACCATTGAGCATCTACTGTGCCGACGAAAGTGATGGCGAATCCCTTGCGGTCTGCCAACAAGTTGTTGAGCCGCTCTTGGGCTACGCAATTGATTCTGGTGATGTTGAACCCCGTTTGGCAACCTCCTGCGAAGCAAACGCCGACTCCACAGTCTGGACTTGTGCCTTGCGTGAAGGTGTTACCTTCCACGACGGTTCCACATTCGACGCAAACGATGTCGTCGCCTCTTGGGCTGCTGGCATTGATGCTTCCAACGAATACCATGTCGGCCGTTCTGGCGCATGGGCGTACTACGATTACTTGTGGAACGGCCTGATGAACGTCCCCGCCGACGAATAAATCGCAATTACCAATGGTCAATTAGTAGTTATCAATTGTCAACGAGGGTTGTATATTACTCCCGTTGACAATTGACAATTGACCATTAACAATTGACAATTTTTGTCATAAAAAGGGCGTAAATAAAAAGGTTAACCTTTTTATTTACGCCCTTTCCCCCTTTCCCCATGATTCAATACACAATCCGCCGCATTTTTTTAGCGATTCCCGTTCTGTTTGCTGTTCTTGTTGTTACCTTTTTGCTGGCACGCATGATTCCAGGAGAGCCATGTAAAGCCATCCTGGGTGAAAAAGCCAGCGTTGCAGCCTGTGAGCGTTTTAACGAAGCAAATGGATTGGATAAATCCATTCCCGTGCAATTCTCAATTTACATGGGCAATGTAATGCGCGGCGATTTAGGAAAATCTTTACGGTACGGCCGTGATGTAACCCTCATGCTGGTCGAACGGTTGCCAACCACCATCGAACTATCCGTCTTCGCTATGTCAATCGCCATCACCATTGGCATCCCTGCGGGTATTCTATCCGCTACACGCCGCAACTCAGGGATTGATGTGATCACCATGATTGGTGCAAATATCGGTGTATCTATCCCCGTTTTCTTTCTCGGACTCGTTCTTATTTATGTATTTGCCGTCCTTCTCAAGGACACCATATTTGCATTACCGCCGTCTGGTCGCCTGACTGCTGGTGTCATTTCAACCCCCTTCTATGAAGTGTACGGCTGGGATGTTGTTGAAGGCACAATCAAGTTTTACGCCTTTGAATTTATTTCTAATTTATATATTTTTAATTCAATTATTACGCGGGATTGGGTCGTCTTGAAAGACACCATAAGGCATCTCATTCTGCCCGCTGTCGCCCTAAGCACCATCCCTCTATCTATCATCGCCCGCATGACACGTTCAAGTATGCTTGAAGTACTAGGGCTAGATTATGTTCGCACCGCACGGGCGAAAGGATTGCCTTATAACAAAGTCGTGTTGAAACACGCTTTCCGCAATGCGCTGTTGCCACTCGTTACCATCATCGGTTTACAGTTGGGCGGTATTTTGAGCGGTGCTGTTTTAACCGAAACAATTTTTGGGTTAGCGGGTGTCGGCTTGAGCATGTTTGAAGCGATTACTTCCCGTGATTTCCCCGTTGTACAAGGACTTGTCGTTGTCATTGCCTTTGTCTACGTCTTTTTCAACCTGATTGTCGATTTATCATACGGATTCCTTGATCCGCGTATTCGATTAGACTAATTTAGGTAACATCTCAATAACTTGGGGTAAAGACCTGACAGGTTTCACTAACGCCTTTTGTTTTACACGAGTATCGCAAAAAACCTGTCAGGTCTCCCCGAAATATTGAGAAGATACTAATTTAGGTATGTTTCATTTATTAAAAAAACCTTGCCGTGTCATTCCCGCCTATGCGGGAATCCATTATTTTATAGACATGGATACCTGCCTGCCTTCGCAGGTATGACAAAATATGGACTACTTTTCTTATGGCTACAGTTGTAGAACTTTCTGACGATAATGTCGCTGATATTGGCGATTATAAAGCAAACAGCCTTTGGCGATTGACCTTGCGCCGCCTTTTTCGGCAACGCTCCGCAATTGTCGGCATGACCATGCTGGGATTCATCCTTGTCGCTGCCATCTTTTCCCCCCTTCTTGCCCCATACGGTGAAGAAGATGTTTTGATTGGTGTTGAAGAAGGCATCAAGCGGCGGCAAGCCCCATGTATCCATCTGCTGGGCTGTCCCGAAGAGCAACCACAACATATCATGGGGCTGGATGGCAACGTGCGTGATGTGTACAGCCGTATTTTATACGGAGCGCGTGTTTCTTTGCGCGTTGGTATTCAAACCGTGACCGTTTCTATCCTTTTTGGGGTTAGCTTGGGTGCGATTGCTGGTTATGTGGGCGGATGGGCTGACAATCTAATCATGCGAACGATGGACATTATTTTGGCATTTCCGTTCCTATTGCTGGCGATTGCGATTGTGTTTGTTTTGGGGCCAGGATTGAGCAATGCGATGTTGGCGATTGCCATCGTGAGTATTCCGGGTTATGCGCGGCTGACGCGCTCAACGGTGCTTACTTTGCGTGAGGCTGAATATGTGGAAGCGTCACGCGCATTGGGCGCGAGCAGTATTCAACTGTTGTTCCGTCGCATTTTGCCCAACGCGCTGCCGCCGCTGATTGTCTTGGCAACGCTGGGTATTGCAACCGCCATTTTGGACACGGCCGCTTTATCTTTTCTCGGTCTGGGCGCACAACCGCCGCAGGCGGAATGGGGGACGATGCTGGGCAGCGAGCGCAATCAACTGTTTTCTGCACCCCATCTGGTCATCATTCCTGGTATTGCGATTTCAATAACGGTGCTGGCTTTCAATTTACTGGGCGATGGGTTGCGTGATGCACTTGATCCGCGTTTGGTTCATGCGGGTGTTAAGTCGGAGTAGCAAGTTACAGGTTACAAGTAAAATAAGTACATAACGGCCGTTTCCCACCTTCATTCATGGTGAAAACGGCCGTTTTTTTGTACACTACCGCCAATGAATACAGAGATCACACGCGGACGGCCGTTTCCATTAGGCGCAACCCTCACCCCCGACGGCATTAACTTTGCCGTCACCTCCCACCACGCAACCGCTTGCTTCCTCGTCATTTTTGAAAAAGGCGCGGCTGAACCCATCGCCGACATCCCCTTTCCACTGGAGTGGCGCGTGGGTGATGTGTTTGCGATGCAAATTGGCGGGTTTGATCCACAACAGATCGAATACGGCTTTCGGATGGATGGCGAATACGATGAGGCCACTGGCAACCGCTTTGACAGCAGCCATATTTTGCTCGACCCTTATGCCAAACAGATCGGCGGACAAGGGGTGTGGGGGCAACCATCGCCCGCGCACATGT
>CAYSDT010000132.1:0-2273 GCA_964429835.1 uncultured Ardenticatenaceae bacterium
AGTAACGCTCTCGTTTTACACGAGTATCGTGAAAAAACCTGTCAGGTCTCCCCCGGAATTTTGAGAAGATACGATAAAATCAATATGTAATCGCCTGTCATCATTGCCTTTATGGAGTGAAACATTTAGAATCAGAAGATGGGGCAAATACAAGCAAGCAAAGAGGAAGCATTGTTGGCGCAAGCGCGGCAACAGCGGCAGCAAGCAGACATCTTACGCAAAATTGGCACGACGTTAAGTGCCGTTCTTGATTTTGATGAACTGCTTGACCTGCTGCTCGATCAGCTTGCCCTCATCATGCCTGATGACAGTGTTGAAATCGTCTTCGTTATGGGCGATATTTCGCGTATGGTGCGGCAATGGAAACGGCCGTCTCCCCACATCACCAAATATGACATCACCGATTCACATGCACCCACCTTTTTCATCGCAAAAACTGAAAATCAGAGACGTATTATTGAAAGCGGTGAACCGCTGATTATCCCCGATATTCAGCAGTTCCAGGGATGGTTACAAACAGGCCATATTCCGCATCAATTTCATGCGTGGGCAGGCGTTCCCCTATTCACAAACAACAGTGTTCAAGCCATTTTAGCCGTTTATTCCAGACAAATTGACAAATATCACGAAGAAGATGTGGCACGGCTGGCTGATTTTGCGCGACAGGCTGAATTAGCCATACAAAATGCGATGTTGTATCAATCAACAAAGCGACGGCTGGATGAATTGACGATATTGCAGGAATTGACGGCGTTGGCTGCGGCAGCAACTGACGTAGATATTTTGATTTCGCAAGCAACAGCCATCATCCAGCAGACATTTTTTACAGATAGTTTTGGCATATTGATGGCAAATGCAAGCGGTACGCGGTTAAACGTGCAAGCCTCTTACCATTCAGGTGAATATAACACCGCTTTTTCTTCGATTTCGGTTGACAAGGGGATTGCTGGTTATGTATTTCGTACTGGAGAGACGATATGTACGGGGTATGCACGCAAACATCCCTATTTTGTACTGGTGGATGATGATTCACAATCGGAGTTATGTGTGCCGATGCAGGCAGACGACCGTGTTTTGGGCGTAATTAATGTTGAAAGTGTAAGACGGGATGCGTTTTCCCCCGATGACGAACGCTTGATGATGACAATTGCCGATCAGTTAGCAACGGCCGTTTCCAAAATTCACCTATTGGCTCAAGAAAAACAACGCCAACGGGAAACCGAAACATTACGATTAGCTGGTAACGCGCTGGTTGCCTCCCTATCATTAAATGAAGTGCTGGATAACATACTGGTAGAGCTAGATAAACTGATCCGCTTTGATAGTGCTGGCGTGATGCTATTGGATGGAGAGTATTTGCAAGTCGCGGCTGGACGAGGCCTTCCGTTAGATATGGGGGAAATGCCGATAGGGCGACGGTTTTTCTTTGACCAATCATCGATCTTTAACATGGTTGAGCAACCTGTGCCTATTTTGATTGATGATGTGCGTAAGGAAGGAAGTTTTCATTTTTGGGGTGGCACAAGCTACATTCGTGGCTGGATGGGAGCGCCGTTGGTTGCACGGGGAGAAATTATTGGCTTCTTGACGACTGACAGTCGTCAAGTGGGGGCGTATGATGAGCGCGACAAGCAGATACTTCAAGCATTTGCTAACCAAGCGGCCATCGCCATTGAAAATGCCCGTTTATTTGAAGCAGAGAAAAAGGCACGGGAAACGGCCGTTATTCTGCGAAAAGCAGCTATGGAATTGGCCGAAAGCCGCAACTTGGATACCGTACTAGATCAACTACTAGGCTCTTTAGCCGAGTTGGTTGCCTATGACTCAGCCAATGTGATGCTACTTGAAAATCAGGACTTGGTGCATAAAGCGTTGCGCGGTTACGAGAACTGGACAGATGTGCAACAACTATGGGAAGTTCGATTCAGCATTGGCGAAAGCAATGGGTTTACGACCATATTTCGAGAGGGGAAACCGTATATTGTCAATAATACCGCTCTCGCTTCCGATTGGGAAAGCACGACTACAAACGGCCATGTACTTAGCTGGATGGGTGTTCCGCTTTATGCGGGCGGCATCATCGTTGGCTGTATTTCATTAGATAAAAATGAAACTGGGTTTTTCACAGAGGATCATGTGCAGTTGGTGGAAAGTTTGGCGGCACAAACGGCCGTTATTATCCAAAACACCCTCTATTTCAATGAAATGGAGAAAATCGGCACACTTTTACACATATTGAATGCAACCTCCAGCGTTGTCGATGCCTTACCTGT
>CAYSDT010000132.1:2373-7655 GCA_964429835.1 uncultured Ardenticatenaceae bacterium
ATCACGCATCATTTTACCGCTCATTGCTGGCACAGAAGTAATAGGCTCTTTGAATTTAGGATGGGCGGCCGTGTATGGATATGATGTCGGTAAATTATCCTTATTCAAACGCATTGCCAGCGTTATCGCTTTGGCAGTTGAACGGGGTGATTTATACGAGCAAAGTCGCCGCCAAGAGAGCGAGTTAAAAACCTTGTTCAGCGCATCAACCGCCATGCGTCTGGCTGTCACCGTTCCCGATATTTTGAATGAGTTGATTCGGTATGTAAAAACAGTTATTCATCCATTATTTGCGGGTGTGCTGCTGGTGGAAGAATCTACGGGCGATTTGGTCGGATATGGTAAGTTAGACGACGTACCATCTAGCCGACGGCGTATACCGCGAGGGGAGGGTATCAGCGGGCATGTATTTAACAGTGGTGAGGTATATATATCTGCTAAACTGGCGGAAGACCCCTTGGCGCAGACGTTGCCGCAAGACCTTCCCCATCTTTCCCAGCTTGGTGGCTCCATCACCTTGCCCTTGCAAACGCAAGAGCGCACGATTGGTGTTGTTCATATCGGGTTACGAGCGGAACATGCACTTGATGAAGCCGAAACGCGCTTGTTGACAGGGATTGCCGAAATCACAAGCAGCGCATTAGATCGGGCGATGGTGATGGAGACATTGGAGCAACGTGTGGATGAGCGCACACAAGCGTTAACGCTTGCCAATCAACGCTTGACGGAGTTGGATCGACTGAAATCCAAGTTTGTTTCCGATATTTCGCATGAATTACGCACACCCATCACCAATCTGGGTTTATATGTGCAATTGATGCAGCGTGGCAATGCCGAAAAACATGCACACTATTTGAAAGTATTGTACCTGCAAAGTGAACGGCTGAAGGCTTTGGTCGAAGATATTTTGAGCCTTTCTCGTCTGGAACGAGCGAAGGGAGATTTGGAATTAACGGCCGTTAATTCCAACAACATCATCACCCAAGTTATCCAATCAAGGGGGATACAATCAAAAACAGGTAAATTAACCCTGACAACGGCACTTCAACCCAATCTTCCCCTCGCCTTATCGGATAAAAATCAATTTTTACAGGTGATTTTTAATTTACTGGTAAACGCCCTCAATTATACAGAAGAAGGCGGCGTGGAAATCAGCACCACGATGGACGCTGAAAGCGATATGATCTGCGTCGCCGTTGCCGATACGGGCGTAGGCATTTCCGAACAAGATATGCCGTACATCTTCGACCATTTCTATCGTGGTCACAAAGTTGGCTCGCTGTCCATTCCTGGCACAGGGCTGGGACTGTCCATCGTGCAGGAGATTGTATTGATGCACAACGGCCGTTTAGAAATAGAAAGCACAGTCGGCGAAGGCACAACCGTCCGCGTCTGGCTGCAACAAGCACCGAACATTTCGGATATTGGGTTTGGCAACGCCAAACCCGTACTGTAGGGGCATGGTGTTGCCATGCCCTGATACCGACCTATAAATAAGGAATACAACAATGAACAAACGACAAACATGGCCTGAATTAGCCAAAAAATTAGTAGATGTAGCGATGGGACGCGAGAAAGCCACGATGGTGATTAAAAACGGCCGTTGGGTCAACGTCCACAGCGGCGAAATTATCGACAATACCGATATTGCCATTTATAAAAGCAGAATCGCCTATGTGGGCGAAGATGCCGCGTATACGATTGGGGATGAGACTGAGGTTGTGGAAGCAAACGGCCGTTATCTTATCCCCGGCCTCTGTGACGCGCACATGCACGTCGAAAGCGGCATGGTCACCGTCACCGAATTCGTCCGCGCCGTCTTGCCGCACGGCACGACCAGCATGTTCATTGACCCGCACGAAATCGCCAACGTGCTGGGGCTGCCCGGCGTGCGCCTGATGCACGACGAAGCGTTGACCATGCCCAATAACGTCTACACCCAAATGCCAAGTTGCGCCCCCAGCGCACCCGGCTTGGAAACGACTGGCGTGACACTCGGTGCTGAAGAAGTGCGCGAAGCGATGGGCTGGCCGGGCATCATCGGCTTGGGTGAAATGATGAATTTCCCTGGTGTATTTATGAGCGACGACAAAATGCACGCTGAAATCGGCGAGACGATGAAGGCGGGTAAAACCGTCGGCGGCCATTATGCTTCTTTGGATTTAGGACGGCCGTTTCATGGATATGTCGCTGGCGGCCCCGCCGACGACCACGAAGGCACACGCAAAGAAGATGCTATTGCCCGTGTGCGGCAAGGGATGAAAGCGATGTTGCGGCTCGGCTCAGCATGGTACGATGTTGCCACGCAAGTCAAAGCGATCACCGAGGACGGCCTCGACAGCCGCAATTTCATCCTCTGCACCGACGACAGTCACTCTGGCACGCTGGTCAACGACGGCCACATGAACCGCGTCGTCCGCCACGCCATCGCGCAAGGATTGCCCCCAATCACCGCCATTCAGATGGCGACGCTGAACACGGCGCAACATTTCAACGTCGAAAAAGACATCGGTTCCATCACGCCCGGCCGTTATGCCGACATTATTTTGAGCAGCGATTTGGTCACCTTGCCCATCGAAACCGTCATTACCGCTGGCGAGATTGTGGCCGAAAATGGCAAACTCCTGATTGACATTCCCGCTTACGATTATCCCGATTTTGCCAAAAACACGATTAAATTGGGTAAAACATTGACCCCATCCGACTTTGAAGTGATGGTCGAAAAATGGACTCCCGGCCGTGAACCGACCGTTCAGGCACGGGTGATTGGTGTCATCGAAAATCAAGCCCCGACGAAAGCGCGTGTTCATGCGCTGCCAGTGGAAAACGGCCGTGTTGAAGCAGACGGCCGTCAAAATGTGGCGTACATCGCCCTTGTGGAACGGCATCGGGCGACGGGCGGCGTGACGAATGGGTTTGTGCATGGATTTGGGTTTAACGGCCGTTGTGCAGTCGCCACCAGCGTCGCCCACGACAGCCATCACATGATCGTCACCGGCACCAGCCGTCACGACATGGCACTGGCCGCCAATCGGCTGGGCGAAGTCGGTGGCGGTGTCGTCGTCTACAAAAACGGCGAGCAGATCGCCCTCGTCGAGCTACCCATCGCTGGCCTAATGTCCGACGAACGCGCCGAAATTGTCGCCGCCAAAGCCGCCCGCATGGTGGAAGCGATGGCCGAATGCGGCTGCACACTCAACAATGCGTACATGCAGCTCAGCCTGCTCGCCCTCGTCGTCATTCCCGACCTCCGCATTTCTGATCTCGGCATCGTGGATGTAAATAAATTTGAAATTGTCCCCCTGATTCTGGAATAAAAAATTGTCAATTGTTAATGGTCAATTGTCAATTGTCAACGACGATCCGTTGACAATTGACAATTAACAATTGACCATTGACAATTTTTCCTATGTCGTACACCCCATCTGCACACGTTCAACAAATCCTAAAAACCTTGCCCACCAAGCCGGGCGTATATTTGCATAAAGATGAAAATGGCAAAATCATCTACGTCGGCAAGGCGATCAACCTTCGCAGCCGTGTACGTTCCTACTTTCGCACCAAAGTTGATTCCACCAAGACGGAACGCCTGCGCCGCCGTATCACCGACATCGAAATCATCACCACCGACACCGAGTTGGAAGCGTTGCTGTTGGAAAATACGCTCATCAAAAAGCACCGCCCGCATTACAACATTCGGCTGAAAGATGACAAACGCTACCCATACATCAAAGTGCATTGGCAGGATGATTTCCCCAAAGTGACCGTCACCCGTCGGATGGCGCGTGATGGGGCGCGGTATTTTGGCCCCTACATGTCCACTTGGGCGGTGCATCAAACGCTGGATTTATTGCGAAAAGTGTTCCCCTATTTAACCTGCGGCCGTGTGATTACAGGACAGGACAGCCGCGCTTGCTTGTATTTTGACATCAAATTATGTGCGGGGCCGTGCATTGGTGTGGTCAGCAAAGAGGAATATCGTGCCATGTTGGGCGGGTTGATGGACTTTTTGAATGGCAAAACGAAAGACATCATCAAGCAGTTGGAAGAGCGAATGTCACGCGCCTCTGAACGAATGCAATATGAAAAAGCGGCCGAAATTCGTGACCAACTCAAAGCCATCGACCGTGTAGTTGCCAAGCAGAAGGTCATCTCCACCAGCAACGCCGACCAAGATGTGATCGCCTTCGCCCGTGAAAAAGGGGATGCGTGTGTGCAGATTTTCTTCATCCGCTACGGCAAACTGATTGGGCGCGAGTATTTTTTGCTCGATGGCACCGATGGCGAAAGCGACGAAACCGTCCTGCAAAACTTCATCACCCAATTTTATGACAGCGCGGCACACATCCCCAAAGAAGTTCTGATGCCCAACGACATTTCGGAAGCGATGGTGATCGAATCATGGTTGCGACAAAAGCGCAGTACGAAGGTCAGTTTGCAGGTGCCAAAACGGGGCGATAAGCGTAAATTAGTCGAAATGGCGGCCAATAACGCCGCCGATACGCTGGCGACATTGCGCCAACAGTGGGCGGCCGACCGTTCCCGTCATGTGACGGCGATGGCTGAATTGCAGGAGGCGTTGAGCTTGCCCGCGCCACCATCGCGCATTGAATGTTACGACATCAGCCACACACAAGGGGCGCAAACCGTCGCCTCGATGGTGATTTTTACGCAGGGCGCACCGCGCAAAAGTGACTATCGCCGCTTCAACATTCACACCGTCGGCAACGACGATGTTGGAGCGATGAAAGAGGCGTTGACGCGCCGATTTAAGCGGCATCAAGAGGCGTTGGCGGGTGAATTGCACGATGTGAGCCAAATCGGCAAAATCAAAAAAGAGACGGCGTGGTCGATGCTGCCCGATTTGCTCATCGTTGATGGCGGCAAGGGGCAGTTGTCGATGGCGGTGGCGGTATTGCGTGAATTTGGGCTGGAAGATGAGGTGTCGTTAGTCGGATTGGCGAAGCGGGAAGAGGAGTTGTTTTTGCCCGGCCAGTCAAAATCGGTGATGCTGCCGCGTCGGTCGCAGGGGTTGTTTTTGGTGCAGCGGGTGCGCGATGAGGCGCATCGGTTTGCCAATGAGGGGCATCGCAAACGGCGGGCAAAGGCGGGCGTGGCTTCTATTTTGGATGATATTCCGGGCGTGGGGCCTAAGCGGCGCAAGTTGTTGCTGGTGCGTTTTGGCTCGCTGGATGGGCTGCGGGAGGCGACGGTGGAGGAGATTGCGTCTACGCCGGGTATTCCGCTAATGGTGGCGGAGTCGGTGAAGGGGCGGTTGGCGT